>JAZFPY010000308.1:0-2883 GCA_036444875.1 Woeseiaceae bacterium
AAGACTTCGCCAGCATTCATGAGCCAGTGCCGGGCATCGACAAAATCAATGCCGAGGCTATAGCGCTCGTTGACGCCATGATTAACAAAGGACCGTATGTCCGTTTTGCCTGGGGGCTGAGTACCGACGCGCGACTAAACCACCACCCCGTTCCGCCACCAGGCATACGCCTCCGGCAATGGCAAGGCCGCCACTTTCACAAAGATGCGCCACAACTGTTCTTGCGAGTAGAAAGACAGACGATCTGGGGTTTTCCTGAGGTCTCGGCGGTATTGTTTACGATCCGCACCTACATCACTGATTGTCGTGAAATCAAAACGAGCCCCGACAAGCTAATCAAACTTGAATCGGCCATCGAGTCCATGACACCCGAGTCATTGACGTACAAGGGGCTGGTTGCCGCCAAGACCGATATACTTTCGTGGTTACGAAAGCAATTCTAAGCGCTGCCGATACGAGATCTTCTCGCCATTCGCCCTGAGTGATGTCGCCCTAACGGGCTTGCTGTTCGTGGCAAGCCGGTTCGTCGGCGCGAGCGTCCACTGGACTCTTGCCTTTTCCCGGCTCACCCTTCCCGGACCTTTGCCTTGATCCGCTTCACCGCTCCCGCGTCCTAATTCTCCCTCCCCGCTGGCCGGGGAGGGGTGGGGCGGGCCTGCGCTTCGGCCGCGCCGCTCACCCGGCTTGCGTAAGTAAGATCAAGAGAAACCATTTCACGACTCACGGATCACGGACTTGGGGCTCGGCGAAACGCGCCGCAAAGACCCTAACAAATCACTTTTCTCCGCGTACTCCGCGCCTCTCGATCGCCAGTTCCCGACGCGATCTACCTTCTCCATCCATGGAGTCGTGTGTACTCTGCATTTCTTTCAGAGCTTAACGCTTCCGGTGTGCTCTTCACGTGAGCTCGTCACTCGGCTTGAGTAAGGCGGGTCAAGAAAAAGCAATTCACGGATTACTGTTCACGGGTTACGGCTCGCGCCTTTGCGTTGGAAGTTTCTTTTCAGGGATTTCTTGGCGATCTCGGCGATGAGCGGATGATGTGAAAGTCAGTCGGACTGGCGTTTCACAAGTCTTGCCATCCGTGCAAGTTCCTTCTCCAACTCCTCGCGACGCGCGAGCAATTGATCGCGCAGGCTTGTCTTACGCAGGAAGAGGAAAAAACCCTTTATATTTTCAACAATCCGATCCTTTTCCCGATACATAATTACAGCGGCGGCGGTCGCAGGCGGAAGGCTCACGAGATATAGCGACGCGGCTATACCGCCAAAGAACCAGAACACAGCGGCCGCTTGAATCCCCCACGTTACCAGGAACATAGCCAACGCGAGCGCCATCCTTGCCGTGTCGTACTCCTGCGAGCCCTTGGCTAGACGCGACGCAAACCACCCTGTTAACACAAGCGGGATCGCGGAGTTAATCGCACCCCAGATGGCGATCGGTACTCCGACGAGCAACCCCAGCAGAGTGCGTAACACGAAACGCGTGACGATGGCGGGACTGTAATTTACCGTTAGTTGATAGTCGCGCACACGAAAATGGTCGCAAAGACGCTCGAACTGACGTAGGCGGCGACTGAGAGCGTCGACTTCACCCGGCTCACGTGCGCGCAATATCCGCTGTGATTCAATCAGCTTCTTCAGGGCACGAAATCTCTGCTCCAGGGTGCCACGCCGGTGGCGGCCACGCCGTAGCGCGAAGAACCGCTCGAGTCGACGCGACAGATAAATATCCTCGATCGAATCGGCATTCAATGTAACATCACCCAAACCACTTTCTATCAGTCGAGTAATCCGACGCACGGCATCATCGGATGATTCACTTGGGATCGATGCCAGTTCGACTGGCTCTCCAACCGCTAGGAAAACGCTGCTGCGGAAACGGCCCTTATCGCCGAAAGTAAGCCCTACCGGCAAGACCGTCGGTGCAACACCACTGGCCGTTATACTTCCCAGTGCGAGCCGGGCTGCTCCCGTGCGTATGGTACGCAGCCGGGAATCGGAATGGCTCTGGCCTTCCGGGAAAATCAACAGCACTTCACCGCATGCCAACAACTCGTAGCAACGAGCGAATGACTCGATATTGCGGTTGGTGTCTGCGCCTGCATCCTGTCGGCGATAGATGGGCACCGCCTGCAGTATTTTCAGGAATGGCCGTGCCAACGCGTGGTCGAACAGGCCCGAGCGTGCCAGTGGATGAATAATGCGGGGGCAGAGCGCCTGAATAATAATCGGGTCAACCAGCGCATTGGGGTGATTTGCGCAAAGGAGCACCGGGCCTTCGGCAGGAATTTTCTCGATTCCCACTGCTTCGCGACGGCGATAGAAGATGCGCACCATCATGCGGCAGAAGGCGCACCAGCCTCTCTGTTGCAGGCCGTACCTGCTGGCTTCCGCCTTTGAGCTATCGCCGACGCCAACTGTCATTGCGGCCCTCACGGCCATCGGCCATCATCGGCCGAACCCTTGCTCCGCTTGTCTTTCAAATATTATGGTGACGGCCACACGCCTGCAAATCGCCTCCACATACCGCTCGCCCGCCCTCCTGGCTCACGGTACGCGCAACCAGAACGTCACCGGGCCATCGTTTGTCAGGGCAACTTGCATATGGGCCTCGAAGTCACCGCTTTGCACGCGAGAGTGCCGCAACCGAGCATGACTAACCAGGTAATCAAACAGGCGCTGACCGTCTCCGGGCGTGGCTGCCGGCGAAAAGCTAGCGCGCATGCCCTTTTGCGTATCAGCAACGAGGGTGAAATTTGGAATTAACAATAACCCCCCTCCCGTTTGATGCAAGCTCAGATTCATTCGACCCGTCTCGTCCGCGAAAACACGATAGCCAAGCAGCCGATCCAGCAGCCGATCCGCTTTTTGTTCGTTATCG
>JAZFPY010000309.1:0-3401 GCA_036444875.1 Woeseiaceae bacterium
TATTCTCATCCTGCAGCTGGTCGCATACGCGAACCAGCGCATCTACGCGCTTCTCGAGTCGCTTTAATTCGTGCTCAAACATTGTATTTCCGTCTTCAGCCATGGCGTCAATATAGAGCCGCACACAGGTAGAATCAATCTCGATACCGGCCGAATCGTCATTTGCATGGCCCAATGACGCATTACATGGGATCATTCGTGGCTGTGAATGGCCGCAGCAGGCCAGAAGGTGAAAGGCCGGCGAGGCCGGCGAATACTAAAGAGAGATCCCGTGAAACAGTCCGTAAATCATGATGAACTGGACGCAGCGCTCAAACGTTGCGGTGCAAGCTGGGATGCAGGGCAGGCGCACGGCCTGCTGTGTAGCAGGCTCGCGGTTCTTGGAGCCGATGCGGGCACCGGCTGGCTGGACCAGGTACTTGCGGGCAGTGATCCGGACAATGCATTGCGGCGGGAATGTGAAATATTGCTCGACGCCCTGTATGCCTATACGCAGCGTCAACTTTCGCAAAGACAAGCGGAATTTCAGCCGCTTCTGCCTGACGAGTCCGATTCAACAATAATAAGGGCGGAGGCCATTGCACACTGGTGTGAGGGGTTTCTGCATGGGCTCGTGTCAGGGTCGCCTGATGTCGGCCTGAAAAAGCGGCTGGCGGATGAACCATTGAGCGACATAATCAAGGATATGCTGCAGATTACCCGTGCCACCGTCGACGAAGAGACTGAAGAGGAAACAAACGAAGCAGCCTACGCCGACCTTGTTGAGTATCTCCGCGTTGCCGTGCAACTCACATATGAAGAGTTGGCAGAGTTCCGGTCGGCGCCGGACGGTACCGAAGTGCTGCACTAGCCCGGACCTGAGTAATGATGAACAGCAAAGAGTTCCTGAAACGGCGTAAGCAACTCATGCGGATGGTCGGTACGGGTGGCATAGCGATTCTGCCAAGCGCGCCGGTGCGTCTCAGAAGTCGCGACGTCGCCTATCGTTTTCGTCAGGACAGCGACTTTTATTACCTGACAGGATTTGCTGAGCCGGACGCCGTCACCGTCCTGGCGCCTGGACGAGACAGCGGGGAGTACATCCTGTTTTGCCGGGATCGTGATTCGGACAAAGAGCGCTGGGACGGATCGCGTGCCGGACCCGACGGAGCGGTCGAGTACTACGGAGCGGATGACGCTTTCCCGATCGACGACATCGACGATATCCTGCCAGGCATCATGGAGTCATGCAGCAGTGTCTATTATACGATGGGCGCATACGCAGAATTCGATCGGCGAATGGCCGATTGGGTGAGATCGCTTCGCTCCCGCAACGCGCGGGGTACCCACACACCGGACGAATTTGTTGCTCTGGACCACCTCCTGCACGACATGCGCTTATACAAGAGTCGGGCGGAGATATCCGCTATGCGGAAGTCCGCCAAGATCGCCGTCAGCGCACATAAAAGAGCGATTGCCAGGGTGCAGCCCGGTATGTTCGAGTACGAAATCGAGGCCGAGTACGTGCACGAGTTTCGCCGCCACGATGCAGTGATTTCCTATATCCCGATCGTGGGCACGGGTGCCAATACCTGCACGCTGCATTACGTCGACAACACTGCACGTCTCGCAGACGGCGACTTGTTGCTGGTCGATGCCGGCTGTGAATACGACTACTACGCCTCGGACGTGACGAGAACGTTTCCGGTTAACGGCCGCTTTTCGCCGGAGCAGCGGGCGATCTATGAGATTGTCCTCGAGGCGCAGCTCGCGGCGATAGATAAGACTTGTATCGGCAATCACTGGGATGATCCGCATGATGCCGCGGTCCGGGTGATAACCCGCGGCCTGAAGAAAACCGGCTTGCTGAAGGGGTCATTGCCCCGGCTTATTCGCGAGCGTGCATACCGTGAGTTCTTTATGCATCGCACCGGGCACTGGATCGGCATGGATGTTCACGACGTCGGCGATTACAAGGTCGGTGACGAGTGGCGCTTGCTTGAGTCCGGCATGGTTACCACCGTTGAGCCGGGGATTTACATTCCGGCGAGCCGCAAAGTACCCGCCCGTTGGCGTAATATCGGTATTCGCATCGAAGACGATGTCGCCGTAACAAACTCCGGCCCGGACGTGCTCAGCAAAGGGCTGGCCAAAGAACCGGATGACATCGAAAAACTAATGGTTGCCTGAAGGGCACGGCGAAAGCCGGAAACACATTATGAGCGGAAAAGAGCACCACTACGACATCATTATTGCCGGCGGCGGCATGATTGGCACCAGTCTCGCACTGGCGCTGGCGCCGCTCGACTTACGTGTTGCGGTGATCGAGGCGGTGGCTCGGGGTGACCAACAACAGCCCAGTTTTGATGATCGCTCCACCGCCTTGTCGCGCAGCAGCCAGCGCATGTTCGAGGCGATGGGTTTGTGGCAGGCCATCGCTAAATCATCAACGCCAGTCAGGAGCATTCACGTCTCCGATCGAGGGCACTTTGGGTTTTCCCACATCGATGCGCGCGAGCAGGGTGTTGAAGCGCTTGGCTACGTTGTTATCAATCGCACGCTCGGTGAGGTTCTGCAGAACGCGCAGCTCGAAGTCGACGGACTGGACCTTATCTGCCCCGGCAAGGTTGGTGCAGTCGATCTGCGTCCACAGATGGTGGCCGTCGGCATCGAGGAACCGGACGGCAGGACACGAAATCTGACCTGTAATTTGCTCGTTGCTGCCGATGGCGCAAATTCCGCTGTCCGTGAGATGGTTGGAATTAGCGCTTCACGGGTCGACTACGAGCAACTCGCAGTTGTCGGCAACTTGAAACCGGAAAAACCGCCGATGAATCGTGCGTTCGAGCGATTCACGGACAGTGGCCCGATTGCGTTGCTGCCGGTCACCGATGATCGCGCGGCGTTCGTATGGTCGTTACCGCCGGCAAAGGCCGACGAAGTCATGCAGCTGTCAGACGAGGCATTTACGAAAGAACTGCAGGATGCATTCGGTTTTCGCCTGGGCACGCTCACGCGTGTTGGGCGCAGAGCCACCTATCCGCTTGCGCTGAGCAAGGCGAGCAGGCTGACCGCCGGGCGATGCGTACTTATTGGAAATGCCGCGCACGGGCTGCACCCGGTTGCCGCACAGGGATTCAACCTCGGATTACGCGATGTCGCTGCATTATCGGACTGCATTGCAGACGCACGTACCGACTCGAATGCATCGATTGATGCCGGCGATGCAGAAATCCTCGAAAAGTATGCGAAGTGGCGGCGTGCGGATCAACAGAAGCTCGTCGGAATCACCGATGGCATCGTTCGCTTGTTTGGTAGCACCAGTGCGCCGGTCCGTGCATTAAGAAACCTGGGTATGCTGGGCTTCGATCTGGTGCCCGGCGTGCGATCGCTTTTTGCCAGGCACATGATGGGCCTTACCG
>JAZFPY010000310.1:0-2028 GCA_036444875.1 Woeseiaceae bacterium
ACAGCTGGCAGCAGAGCGTGAAGCCGAGGCGCAAAGACAAGCTGCCGCAGAAAAGGCCGCAGCGGCGGCAGCGGTAGTGGCTGCAGCTGCGGTGGCAACTCAAGCGCAAGTGGCGCTGCATGAGCCGAGTGCCGACGATCAGGTTTCTCAGGCTTCGGCCCCCGCGGAATCCGCAGGAAGCCAGACGGAACCGGTAGCCATCAACCGGGTAAAACGAACGAATTACGTCGCACCCAAGTATCCGCGGTCTGCCCAACGCAGAAACACCAGCGGCTGGGTCGATGTGGGTTTCACCGTTTCGCGGGAAGGCAGCGTCCACAGCATAGAAATCATCGAGTCGACGCCTGGCTCGGTATTCGACGATTCCGCCACCAAGGCCGTCAGCCAATGGCGCTTCGAGCCTGTTGTCGAGAACGGCGTAATCGTCGAACGGCGGGTAGCTGTTCGGCTGATGTTCAACCTGCAATAGGCATCCCAGACCCCGAAAATCGTCATTTTCGGCGTCGGCCGGGGCGTTTCCGGCATCCCTGAATTTCCGGATTGGACCAAATGCGACAAACCCGATAGCCTACGGGATTATCGGAGTATCTGGGTGGACGCCGTACGGTGAGCGTGGCAACAAAAAATACAGAAGAAAAACCACGTCGGAAACAACAACAACGCAGCCTCAAGACCCAGCAGAAGTTGTTGGCCGCGGCGATCGAGGCGTTCTCCGAGAACGGTTTCAAGGGCACATCGACCCGCGATATCGCGGTAAGAGCCGGCGTTCATCATCCGCTTATTACCTACCATTTCAAGAACAAGGAAGAACTCTGGCGCGCCGCTGCGGACCGGATTTTTTCCGAATTCGACGCATCCATGAGTCGGGCATTACAGGAGTCGACTGACGAATGCCCCCGCACACGAATGGCCAGTCTCATACGCACGTACGTGCATTACGCAGCCAGCCAGCCGGCAATGCACAAGGTGATGGTGCAGGAAGCAAGTCACCCGAGCAGCCGGCTCGAATGGCTGATCAAAAAGCATCTGCGCCCTTTGTTCGAGGTGTGCGTCAAGAACCTCAAAGAGCTTCAGGAGCAGGGAATCGCCCCGCAAGGCGATGTTGCGATTTTATTCAACTTGATTCGTGTCGCCGCGGGGGGGCTGGTTGCACTCGGCCACGAACTGAAGGGCACCAGCGGCATCGACCTCAACGCGCCGGGCAAGATCGATGAGCTGGCGGACATGATCGTCGATGTATTCCTGCCTTTGGGTGCCAACGAACAATCCGGCACGGGATAAGTACCTGAACCAGGGGTCTGATCAGGAGCCGGCAAGAGCGCCGTGCATCTCTGCCAGAATCGATAACGCGATTGCCGCCGGCCCCACCGCGCCAATATCGAGACCGGCAGGCCCATGCAACCGGCCTTCCAGGTCCCCGGCATCAGCGCCGAGGTCTTCAAGCAGGCGCCTGCGCCGGTCCTTCGGTCCCAGCAGCCCGATATATGGGATGTCTGACCTGGACAACTGGCCCAGATAGCTGCGATCGCTTGCGAGATGATGACTCATGACGATCGTTGTATTGAACTTCGCCAGATCGACAACGTCTGCCAACTCATCCGCCGGACAGCAAATGACCTCGTCCGCATCACCAAAACTGCCTTTCTCGATGTACGCAGGTCGGTGGTCAATCACGGTAATACGCCATCCCAGTTCGGCCGCCAGGCGAGTCACCGGTTCGGCATCAAGCCCTGCTCCCAGCACGAGCAAGCGTGGACGCGGTTTGATGAGGGCGAACAGAACGGTTGCTTTTGCATCGCCGATCTGAATCTTCCTGGTCGAAGATATGTTGTCGGCTAATGCGGCCTGCGCCTCGCCCAGCAGGTCCTTTGCGGCATCGTCGGTCAGGCCGAAGAGTTCCACATTATCGTCCGCCGTAACCAGCGTCGCACCGGGCTCGACGACATCCTGGTCGGAAGCAAGCACCGTTGCGGCAACCTCGGGATGATCACCCTCATATGCCCTGGCTATCGCCACAAACGGCGCGTA
>JAZFPY010000311.1:0-5153 GCA_036444875.1 Woeseiaceae bacterium
GTTTTTCCCGCCAGTCCGCTTTGGCTTGCTGCATCCTTTCTTGCGAGCTGCTGACAAAGTTCCACCAGAGATAGCGCTCCCCGGGTAATGTTGCTCCACCCAATAGCATAACTTTCGATTGTTCTCCCGCATGAGCGACCACATTGCCGCCGGGCTGAATGACAGCCATCCTGCCCGCAGTCACGGCGCAGTCACCGATATTGATCTCACCATTTACAACATAAACTGCCAACTCGTCGGTGTCCTCCGGCAGAGAAAGTTCGGCGCCGGAGTCGAGATCTGCCTCGACGTAGAGAGTCTCGCTGGATGTTCGTACCGGCGAGGTGACACCGTAAGCCTGCCCGGCAATGAGTCGCAAATTGACACCATCCAGATGCACTTCGGGCACGTCACCGGCCGGATAGTGCTCGAAGCGCGGCTCCGTTTCTTCAAGCTCAACGGGCAACGCGACCCACGCCTGAATACCGTGCAGATGCGAGCCCGTTTTCTTCAGTTCAACGGGCGTCCGCTCGGAGTGGACAATGCCGCGGCCCGCCGTCATCCAGTTGATTGCGCCTTCTTCGATGACCTGCGCGTAGCCGAGGCTGTCGTGGTGCATGATCTGGCCGGCAAAAAGATAGGTAATGGTTGCGATGCCGATATGCGGATGGGCGCGGACGCTGACGCCGCTGCCCGGGTCGAAATCTGCCGGCCCCATGTGATCGAAGAAAATGAATGGACCCACACGCTGCCGCTCTGGTGCCGGTAAGGTCCGCCGAACGACGAATTCGCCCAGGTCCTTGGGCTTGGCACGGATCATCAGTGCGATCGGACCGTCCCTGCTGGTACAGCTTGGTGCAGTTGCTTCCTGGGCGCTCACGTCGGGACCCTCGTTGCAGCTAGCTTGCTAGTCGGTCGGCTTGATGAACTTGATCGTCAAGCGATCGGATTCACCGACTGCAAGATACTTGTCCCGGTCATCGTCGCCAAGCGCCAGCGTCGGCGGCAAGGTCCAGACGCCTTCAGGATGGTCATGCGTATCCCTGGGATTGCGGTTGACGTCGGAACGTCCTGCAAATTCGAAGCCGGCCTGCTCGGCGAATGCGATCAATCGCTTTTCCGATATATAGCCGTTTGCCGAGGCTGGATCTTCGTTAGCGGCATCCGGCCAGCGGTGATCGACGATGCCAAGGACGCCGCCCGGCCTCAGCGCATCAAACATCGCTTCGAAAGACAGTCGCCCGGAACCTTCGCCGTAGCCCTGGGCCACCCAATTGTGCGCGTTGCGGAACGTGACCACGAGATCGGCCGTGCCGGGAGGCGCAATTTCAAGCTCGTCCGGAAAATCGAGGGCGGTAATGATGACATCGCGATAAACATCGGGTGTCGATCCGGCCTTGCTAAGGAATTCGCCGAAATACCGCCGCTGGTAGGCGCGTGGTGGATTTACGCTGTATTGCGCGGCGTAAAGCGTGCCGTTATTTTTCAGCGCCGGCGCCAGTATTTCTGTATACCAGCCGCTGCCGGGCCAGATTTCCACGACCGTCATGTCCGACCGAAAGCCGAAAAACGCAAGAGTCTGCTTCGGATGACGATACTTGTCCCGCGCTCTGTTTTCGGCGCTTCGATGCTCCCCGCCTATCGCGCTGTCGAGTGCCGCGCTGGTCGCCTGGTCCAGCCCATGTTCTGATGCATTGGCGATGAGCGCCGAAAGCGCATTCAGGAGCACTACGGTTACTAATTGCACGGCTAAATATTCTGCCCGTCGATTACTCATCATTGACACTCCGGAAGGTATAATGAAACGCTGCCCCCTGCGGGCAGCTCAATACAAGCAAGTTCTCCTTTCCAGGTCAAATGTCCCGTGGTGCCGGGAGGGTTCAGATCGAGCGGGCATTTAACGAATATGGCAGTGAGATTTCTAACATTCCTTATCCTGGCGTTGTTCGCCGGCACCGCGATCGCGGCCGACCCGGTGCCGGTCACCGTGCAGCGCCTGGGCGACCTGCTGGTCGACAAGAAGCTGCGGGCACCGGCCGCAGTGATATCGGCGAATCGGGCGGTAGTCACGTCTGAGGTGACTGCGTTGATCAAGGACGTCCCGGTGGATGTCGGCGACACGCTGCGGAAAGGCGATACGCTGGTCATACTCGACGACGACAACAATCGCCTGATGCTGGCACAGGCCAAGGCTCGCCTGGCCGCATTGAAGGCCCAGATAGCCCGGGCGAAGTATCGGCTGAATAAGGCTGAAGAGTTGCTCGAGAAGAATTTCATTTCCGACGATGAATTGCTGGAGAGACAGACCGACCTGGCAGTTTTCGAAGCAAATCTTCAGGAGCAGGAAGTTCTTATCAGTATCCAGGCCCTGGCCCTGTCGCGGACCAGCATCAAGTCTCCATTCGATGCGGCTGTTGTCGAGCGGCAGGCCCAGGTCGGTAGCTATGCGATGCCGGGTACAGCCCTCATGACCATCGTGCAGATCGACGGCCGGGAAATTGACGCTGAAATCGACCCGCGGTATGCGGTGCAGTTGCCTGCGGTTTCCGAACTGCGCTTTGTCAGCCAGGGCCGTGAGTGGCACGTCGAACTTTCCCGACTATCAAGCGTCATCGAAACGGATACCAGAATTCTGCGTGCGAGGTTCAAATTCGCAGGTGATCCGGCGCCCATCGGACTCACCGGTGAGCTGGTCTGGAACGAGGCCACCGGTCTTGTGCCGGTCGCGCAGATCGTTCAACGCGGAACATCCCTCGGCGTTTTCGTTGCAGCCAGCGATACGGCACGTTTCGTTCCGATAGCAGGTGCGCAGGAAGGCAGGCCGGCACTTGTCGATCTGCCACCTGACACCTTGATCGTCGTGCGCGGCCAGGCGCGTCTGCAGGACGGTGACACCCTGTCAATTTCCCGCGAATGAAATTTGTACGGACTCTCCTGACCAACCATCCGCTGGTCAACATTCTTTTTTCCGTGGTCCTGGTGATGGGCTTCTTGTCTTTTGTTCAGATGCCAAGAGAGCAGGACCCGGAAATCAACTTTAACGTCGTCAGCATCAACACGTTTCTACCGGGCGCGGCCGCCGCCGACGTAGAGCAACTGGTCACCGGTCCGCTCGAAGACGCACTCCGCAACGTCCAGGACATAAAGTTTGTTGCCAGCACCTCGCGGGAAGGCATATCGGACATCTTTGTCCGTTTCCGCGAATTGTCCGAAAGAGAATTCGATAAACGGGTTACTGACGTAAGGCGGGAGATTCAGAGCAAGGCGAACGACGAGCTGCCGGAGGACATAGAAGATCCGTACGTGCTCGAAATAACAAGCTCAAACGGCTTTCCAACTGCGATGGTCGTTGTCGTCGGCCAGGCGGATGACGAAAGTTTGCGGCGCCAGGGTAAGTTGATCAAGGAAGAACTGGAGCGAATTCCCGGCGTCGACCGCGTGGCGGCATTCGGCTTCAATGAGCCCGAGTTGCAGGTCGAAATTAATCCCCGCGCCCTGGCCTCGCGCGGGCTTACTGCCGCTGACGTTGCCGATCAGCTGCGAGAGTCGTTTCGCGACATTTCGGCAGGGAAGATAGATGTTGCGAGTGAAGCCTGGCTCGTGCGTGTGCGGGGCAAGACAGCCGAACCTGAAGCCCTCGCCAATTTCATGGTATCGCCGCGCGCTGCTCCGCAGAACAAGTTTCCACTGGATCAGATCGCGACGGTCCGACGCGGCCACGAAGAAGCGCGTCAGGCCATCAGTTTCGAAGGCCGGCCCGCTATTTCGATGTCGATCACCAAGGTCAGCTTCACCAACACGCTGGATCTCGTCGACCGAATCAACGCGTATGTCGACGAGAAAAACGAACTGCTGGCGGGCACGGGAATAAGCATGGTGCTCTCCGACGATCAGACGGAGAAGACCAGGCAGGCCCTCAAAGTCATGCAGCGGAATGCGGGGCTTGGCCTGTTCCTGGTGCTCGGCGTTTGCTGGTTGTTTCTGGGTTTACGAATTGCGTCGTTCGTTACGCTCGGCATTGCCTTTTCGATCGCAGGGACATTCTGGGTATTAAACATTATCGGTAACACGGTCAACGTTGCCGTTCTGCTTGGCATCGTCATCGTTCTCGGCATGCTTGTCGACGACGCCGTCGTCGTCGTCGAGGCGCTTTACTATCGCCTTCAGAGAGGACAGGAGGTTTTGACAGCAGCACTTGACGCCCTGCGTGAAGTTGCCAGGCCCGTTACGTCGGCCGTTCTTACAACCATATGCGCATTCACGCCCCTCATGCTGCTACCCGGCATACTTGGCGATTTCATGTTCATCATTCCTCTCGTTGTGACGGTCGGACTGCTGGTGAGTCTTGTCGAGGCGTTCTGGATTCTTCCGTCACACGTCATCAATACGACCAAGCGCACTCTTTCGCCGTCAGATCATTTGCAGGACTGGCGTTCGCGCTATACACACTTGGTACGCGTCAAGTACACGCGTGCGCTGGCTTATGTGTTTCGCCGGCCCAAGCGTTTCTTTCTTGCCAGCGGCGTCGCTCTTGCATTGTCAATTGCAATGGTCGTAACGGATCAGGTGAGAGTCCAGTTTTTCAGCAATGATCCTATGCAACTGTTTTATGTGAACGTCGATATGCCAGCGGACTCGCCGATCGAAGGCACGCTGGCGCAGACTGAGCGTGTCGAGCGAAGAATTCGCCCATTGATTCATGACCACGAACTGCGAGCAAGCACGGTAATCAGTGGCGTGAAGTTTATTCGGGAAGAGGTCCTCTTCGGTGATCAGTATGGGCAGATTCAGGTATCTCTCCAACCCAAAACGCGGGGCGGTCGCAGCGTGTCTGAGATTGTGGATTCCATTCGGGAAGCCGCATTAGAAGCTGCGGGTGACGCCGAAATCACTTACTTCGAAATGGTACAAGGGCCGCCGGTGTCAAGAGACGTCAGCGTCAAGGTTCGAAGCGATGACTTCGATGAATTACGCGCGGCGACGGATGCCGTCAAGGAAATCGTGAGGCGTATTGATGGCGCGGAAAATGTTGAAGACAACGATGTTCCCGGCCGCCTGGAACTGACACTAATTCTTGACGAGCGAGCGGTAAGGCAGGCTGGTACCAACCCGGGTACAGTCGCTCGATTACTGCGTTTGCATATGGACGGAGAGATCGTTGGATTCACACGTCA
>JAZFPY010000312.1:0-2189 GCA_036444875.1 Woeseiaceae bacterium
GGGGATCGGTGGCGGTTTCTGCCTCGGCATTGAGCGCTGCCAGTTCTTCATCGGCGGCAAGCACGGTTTCGATCAGGCTTTCGGGGCCGTCGGGGGCTTCCTGGCGGGTGATGCCAACCCGCCAGCGAGACGGCACGGAGATAGTGCCTGAATCTGGCTCCGTCACCCCGGTCACCATGCCAAGCAGCGTCGTCTTGCCGGTGCCGTTACGGCCGACGAAGCCGACCCGGTGGCCCGGATTGACGGTGACGCTGGCGCCGTCGAACAACGTGCGCGGACCGATGCGATAGGTGATCTCATCAAGACGAAGCATGGCACGGCATGTAACACGCCCAGACACGCACTGAAACCGCCTTGCCTTGGCCGGGGGCAATCCAATGAATGTCCGCTTTGGGTCATTAGCGGACGTAAAGCGGCACCCATCTTGACGTCTGCTTTCGGGGGTAAAGCAGACGTAAATCACTGTGTGGGTGAATGTCCGCTTTTAGCCAGAAGGCGACATCAGCAATCCATCAAAGGATATCGCACTGTGGCACATTTCAATGCCAGTAGAGGAGCCATCCATAGTCAGAATCGGTGGTTACTTCGGGTCGTTCTCAATTAGCGGCGGTACTTAAGCGTCATTTATTCGACAAGCACATCGGGGAGAGCGTGTTCGTAATCGGCAAATAAGAAGCCTACCGCGACACGGTGTCCTGTGGGTTCGGCGGCACTCTTCGAAAATCGGCCACGCCATACGACTTTACCGCTCGCCACTTCGAAGAGACTCGCTGATGCTTCAATCTTTTCCTGTACCATAAGCGTCGGCCAAGCCAAACTCGCAGTAAGGAGGGTGAGTAGGACGCGCCAATCCGGATCACTAACCCGAGAACCGTTAAGAACTATCAGGCCATCAGCATTTAACGTCTGCCCGATCCGACTGACACAGCCTACGACCGTTGGGTTTGCCGGACCGTCATCCCTAGGCCCCTTAGATCGGGCAGCGAGAGGTGCGGAACAACTCTCCATCAGTGCTTCGAAGGTCGTGTTCTGAAGCTCCGACAGACTCGACGGACCGAGGGGTTGGACATCATAGCCACGCTCTTCGGATAGAAATCGAGCGGATTTCGACACGATCGAGTCCCGTAGTGCGGCGGCACGAGTTCCCTCAACCGAGTCACGTGTCGAAGAGTGACCGACCTTGTCGGATTTGTATTCGAAAATACCCGGAATAATTACGAGACGCTTCAGTTTTCCGATCGTCCTGCCGAGCGTTTCGGATGGCGCGTTATAGCTGCTCGGCGTGATTTCCCCATCAGCCTGCCATACGTCTTGCGATGTGCAGCCCGTAAGCAGTCCAACGAAAATCACCAAGCACCCAATTCGAATGCTCATGGCCTTTCTCCTTGAAGACGACGCACCGCAGCGGCGGCGAGAATGACCGTCGCCTCGTTCAGGATTTCCCGGACCAAAGCACCGTCACGACTTGCCAAATCGTCGAGACTGGCACAGCGTACCGGCGGAAGATCGGCGCTGCGGCGCCCGGCGCGCCATACGATCGGCGCTTGGTAAAGGACTTGCCATTTATCTTGGACTTTCAGCTCGCCATCAAAGGCGAAGCAGGAAACCTCACCGAACCTTTGGACCAAGCCGTAGCCACCCATCCGAAGTCCGACACGATAGGATTTCGCTGCAGTTTTTGCGTTCCTCTGCCGGGCCCGATCAAATCGAGCCATGAGGCTAGTCTTGAGACGCTCGGGAAACCGATAATCGGCGACACTCTTGATTATGGTTCTCTTGTCGGCTGCGAGGTCTGCCTCCTCGAGGGCCACGGCAAGCATGAAGGGGCCCATCAGGATCAGGCCCGTGCCGACGCTGAATGCGCCGGCAGCGCCAATGCCATAGCCGACGGCCGACACACCGACGCCGCCCGCAGCGATTTTGGCAGAGGGATCATCGACATGGCTTTCGGATGGTTGCGAGCTCTCGACGACGTCTATGGTGATGTTGGGCCCGATTATGGCGCGAGCTGAAATCGGCGCCGGAAGCAGGTTGGCCTTGCCGCCGCGGACCGGCCTTTGATCAAGCGAGGGATAGGAGGACTGAATCCGCGTTCCGGGCTCTGCCTCAGGTGTATAGGAGCTACATGCACTTGCTGTAAATGCAGCGACCAGTAACGTATTAACGTATGTTCGGACCATAGCAATCGC
>JAZFPY010000313.1:0-2008 GCA_036444875.1 Woeseiaceae bacterium
GCACCACTCAGGTCGGCGGCGACGGTCCTCCGTATTTCCCGATGGCCCGCGCCATTATCGGCGGCCTTGCATTTTCCACCATCGTCTCGTTGCTGGTCGTACCCGCGCTTTACGCCTACTTCGACACTCTCTCTGCCTGGGGCAGGAAAGTCATGCGGACCGCGAGAATCGCAGGATCACGGTCTGCACCAATCCAGAGCCCTGCCTCTTAAAGAGCTCGCCCGTCAGGATGCAGTCCACCCTAATGAGCATTCGCCGCGGCGCGATGAATGTTCGACGGTCATTTATTGAATCGCCCGTCAGGACGGGCTCCAACAGGTGGCAATAGAATCGTAGGAGCCCGTCCTGACGGGTGATTCCCGGCCCTATGAGAAATCGGGTGGAGTTCGGTACCAATCCGTTGCCTGCTGAACTGCATGGGCAATCTGCAGCACTTGCCGATCTTCAAACAGGCGACCTGTGAACATCATGCCGACGGGAAGTCCCTTAGCGGTAAAGCCGCAGGGAATCGAGACGGATGGCTGACCCGTGAAATCACTGATGCCGGTGTTCTTCCAGGCGTGCCGCCGGTAATCCTCCGGCCTGTCGTTGATCGGCGCAGCGGCAATGGTCGCGGTCGGCGCAAGCAAAACTTCGCACTTCGACATCAGCGCTTCACACTCTTTTGTGAATTGGCGGCGAAAGTGCTGCGCTTGTGCGTACCGGCTTGCCGGTATGCTTGCCGACTCGGCCAGGCGTCCGCGAAGTTCTTCACTGAATCCCTCCGGATTCTGCTCAAGATTGTCAGCGTGCACAGCCAGTGCCTCGGCGAAAGTCACGCGGGCCTCCCTGGAAGCCTGTTCGACGTTGGCAAGCTCAAGATCGATGAGCTTGGCACCCAGCTCGCGAAGCGTTTCGAGTGCAGCATCAACGACGTCGATTACGTCGGTGTAGCCGTCGAAGAAGAAGCTTCGAACGACGCCGATTACCGTTCCGTCAAGCCTGGCGCCTGAGCAATCAAAGTTCTCCACGCTCGCGTTTATCGCCGAGTAAGGATCATCAGGATTGTGGCCGGCCAGGGCAGCAAGCAGCAATGCTGCGTCTTCGACGCTGCGCGTCAGCGGCCCGACATGATCCATTGTCCAGACCAGCGGCTGTACTCCCGCCGTGCTGACCAGACCATAGCTTGGCTTGTGGCCGACGATGCCGCAGCAGTGCGCAGGTTGGCGAATCGAACATCCTGTTTCAGAACCCAATGCCGCATACGCCAGTCCCGCCGACACGGCGGACGCGGAGCCACCGCTGGAACCACCGGGATCGTGGTCGGTCGCCCAGGGATTACGGACCGCCCCGAAGAAAGGATTGATGCTGGTATTGCCGTAAGCCAGCTCATGAAGTCCCGTTTTGCCAAGCAACACTACTCCTGCGTCGAGCATGCGCGTCACCGCCGCAGCGTCGTAATCCGGAATCCAGTTTTCGAATAACTTCGATCCATTGGTCGTGCGAATCCCTTTGGTGGCGAACAGATCTTTGATCGCAATTGGAATGCCGTGAAGTGGTCCGCAGTCCTTTCCCTGGCTGCGTTCGTCGTCCGCTTTCCGTGCCTGTTCGAGCGCGAGATCGCCCGTGACCGTAATGAAAGCGTTCAGCGTATCGTTATGCCGCTCGATCCGATCGAGCATCAACTGTGTTAAATCAGTTGAACTTGCTTCGCCGGATCTGAGCTTTCTGCTGACGCTAGCGATCGTTTCGTAATGAAGTTCCACGCAGCAACAGTAGCATCAGGGAGATCATCCACCAACTGGTCGCGCCACCACCACCGTGACTAATTACTACTTGATCATCGAAGTGCGGATCGTCTCTGTTCGAATCTTCCAGTGGCAGGAAACTGAGCTCTGATGTGTCCTCGGGCCCATAGCTGGCCAGGAACGCGCCATCGAAGGAATCGAAAAGCTCGATTAGAAGATCGTAATCTCCCGTCGGATACCCGGACACCAGCTCCGTAACCAATACGTATTCATCGTCGCTG
>JAZFPY010000314.1:0-4380 GCA_036444875.1 Woeseiaceae bacterium
ACGCGTAACAGAAATTTTCCGATGGAACTTGCTATGCCGGTCATCGGTTCACTGATGCCGCCGCCTTGCGCAAATGGATCAGACAAGCGATCGGCTTCAGATGCTGCGACGATTGGTGTCGGTGCCGGACGAGGCATTGCCTTGGGCTGCGGTTGCGCCTTCGGTTTCAGCGGTGCCTGCGGCGGCGCCTTTGGCTTCGGTTGCGCCTTTGGCTTCGGTTGCACCTGCGGCTTCGGTTGCATTTGGGCCTTCGGCTTCGCTTGCGCCTTGGCCTTCGGTTTCGCTTGCGCCTTCGGCTTCGCTTGCGCCTTGGCCTTCGGTTTCGCTTGCGCCTTGGCCTTCGGTTTCGCTTGCGCCTTGGCCCTCGGTTTCGCTTGCGCCTCGGCCTTCGGTTTCGCTTGCGCCTCGGCCTTCGGCTTCGCTTGCGCCTCGGCCTTCGGTTTCGCTTGCGCCTCGGCCTTCGGTTTCGCTGCTGGTGCTGGCTTCGACGGCGCTACTTTGACGGCTGGCTTCGACGTGACCCTGAACGCGGAATCTGCCGCCTCGAGGTGGTGTTTGACTGACGCTTCGATCGCCAGCCGGGCACGCCCCGGCGAAACGGGCTTCAAAAGGAACCGATATACGTGCCTGCGATTAATCAGGTCCATCAGAAGTTCGCCGTCGTCGCGACGTCCGGCGACGACAGCAACGAGGCGCGGAACGGCCGTGCGCAGACCTCGAATCAGTATTTCGACGTTGGAAGCGACCATTGCCGCATCGGTGACGAGAACGCCAATCTTATGCCCCCGAGCAATTTTGTCGGCTTGCTTCGGTGTGTTCGCATGATGGACGTTGTGAAGGCCGCGGGTCGAGTCCCGGATCGTTGCGAGAAACTCGTCATCCCTCGTAAGGACGAGGACGTCGATCTGGCGTCCGCCAATGTTTGGCACAACCGGCACTCTTCCCGGTTTCAATGCTGGCATTCTGCCGGTGCCATCGCTGATAATCGATGTGCCGTTCTCCAACGTTTCCATGACTATGTGTTCGGCAACCGGCTCATCTGGATTCGCTGCCTGATCGTTCGCTGATTCAGACAATGTTTCGAGCCTCACACGACGTGTCGCATTGTCAATCAGTTCGCATAATTCGGGGGGGCTGATTGCTCCGCGAATGATTTGAAAAACTTCCTGATCTCCGACCAGCGCTTCAAGGCCGTCGTCGCGGTCACTGCCGGCAAGCAAAATACCGATTGTGTCCGGTGAGCGTTTTCTTGCTTCGCGAAGTGCTTCCAGTCCGCTCATGCCGGGAAGTTCCTGAGCGGAAACGATGACATGAATCGGAGTATCGCCAAGCGTATTTAATGCTTCTGTACCACTGGTAGCGGTGTGAACGGCATATCGATCGTTAAATCCGGCGCTCAACACTTCCAGCGTGCTCTGTTGACTATGTAACAACAGTATTTGAGTTTTGAAATACTCGCGCCCCACTTACGTGCTCCTTGGCGGCTTATGTTCAATTGCGGTGGCAGACCTACGGCCAAAGATTATAGCCGTCACGTGGTTCGGAAATGGCGCCGGAGTCCAACAGGATTCAGAATCTGTGACAGGGCGCACAGTCGTTGTGCAGCCGGCGTCACGTATGGATGGGAGCGCACTGCTGGAGGGCCGGCAATGGGCGGCGCGGGCAAGATCGTTGGCAAGCACAGGGTGAACCAGTGGTCCAGCAAGGCCATATTGATGGGCTCGGCGAGTTGCGGAACGGCTCACCGCCAGGGTTGTCTGCTGCGAATTTTTTTAGGTGCTACGGCCCCGGTTGCGGATTTCGTCGGAGAGTTCTGCAACGGCTTCATCGACGGACACGACCTTCTGTTTCTTCGACCCGAGCCGCCGCACAGCGACGGTCTCTTCGTCTACTTCGCGCTGTCCCACGGCCAGCAGCACAGGCACTTTTGCGACGCTGTGTTCGCGGACTTTGTACGAAATCTTCTCGTTTCTGAGATCCGCGTCCGCTGTGATACCAGCATCACGAAGCCTGGCTACGACATCAAGGGCATACTCATCTGCAGCCGAGGTAATCGTTAGTACTTTCGCGTGAATCGGTGCAAGCCAGAGCGGCAAGTTACCGGCGTGATGCTCCAGGAGAATGCCGATAAATCTTTCCAACGAGCCGAATATCGCACGGTGCAACATGACCGGCGTGTGTTTTTGGCCGTCCTCCCCAATGTATGTGGCGCCGAGTCGCGCCGGCATGTTCAGATCGACCTGATGCGTTCCGCATTGCCAGTCGCGGCCGATGGCATCTCGCAGAACGAACTCCAGCTTGGGACCGTAAAAAGCGCCTTCACCGGGATTGTAGGTGTACTCCAGCCCCGATGTTTCGAGCGCCTGTTTCAATGCTGCTTCGGCCTGGTCCCAGACTTCATCGTCGCCAACACGATTGCTTGGCCGGTCCGCGAACTTGATCAATACGTCATCGAAACCGAAATCGCTATAGATGCCGAGTATCAATTCGCATACTGCGACCGTCTCATCCGTAATCTGCTCCGGTGTGCAGAAGATGTGTGCGTCGTCCTGCGTAAATGCACGCACCCGCAGCATCCCATGCAATGCGCCTGACGGTTCGTATCGATGGCACTTGCCAAACTCTGCCAAGCGATACGGCAAGTCTCGATAGCTCTTGATACCTTGATTGAATATTTGCACATGACCGGGGCAATTCATCGGTTTGATCGCATAACAGCGGCCGTCCGCCATTTCGCTCGTGTACATGTGCTCGCCGAAGACCTCCCAGTGACCGGACGCTTCCCAGAGCGAGCGTTCCATGATTTCGGGCGCATTGACTTCCTGGTAGCCGGCTTCGGTCTGGCGCTGGCGCATATAGTCGATGAGGTTTTGGAACAGGCGCCAGCCTTTGGGATGCCAGAATACGGCGCCGGGCGCTTCTTCCTGGAAATGAAACAGGTCCATTAGCTTGCCCAAGCGGCGGTGGTCGCGTTTCTCGGCCTCTTCGAGTTGCATCATGTGTTGCCGGAGCTGCTTCTCATTCGCCCAGGCCGTGCCGTAAATCCTTTGCAGCATGGCGTTTCGAGAGTCACCTCGCCAATAGGCTCCGGATACGCGGGTCAGGTGAAACGCCTTGCCCAGCTTTCCGGTAGACGGCAAGTGTGGACCGCGACACAGGTCGATAAAGTCACCCTGCTGGTACAGCGTTAGCGTCTCACCCTCCGGGATGTCCTCAATAATCCGGGCTTTGTATTCCTCGCCGATCCCTCGAAAGAACTCGATAGCCTTGTCTCGTTCCCAGACTTCCCGCTGAATTTTCTCGTCGCGGTCAACGATTTCCTTCATCCGCTCTTCAATGACGACGAGGTCTTCGGGTGTAAACGGTTCGTCTCGCGCGAAATCGTAGTAAAAGCCATTCTCGATCGCCGGACCGATAGTTACCTGAGTTTCCGGCCATAGCTCCTTTACAGCCTCGGCCAGCACGTGGGCCGCATCGTGACGCAGAATCTCCAGTCCGTCCGGCGTATCCTTCGTTATGATTTCAACGGACGAATCGTCAGCTATGCTGCGGGTAAGGTCCCAAAGTTCGCCGTCAACCCGAATGGCAACGGCATCACGGGCCAGGCGCTTGCCGATCGCGCCGGCTATCTCTTGTCCCGTCACATCGTGCTCAAACTTGCGTTCGGAACTGTCGGGTAGCTTTATTGTTGGCATCGTCTGTTCGCTGCTTTAAGTATTTAGTGCTTTGCGTACGGCGCGCTATTGTACGCGAATGACCGAGAAAACCCGGCAATTCCCGGAAAAACTTGGCAATAAACTGGTGGAGAGTGGCCGCTTCTCTGCTGGTGTACAATTCCGCTTTCCAAGCAGGTTCGCGCAGAGATGACCAGGGACAATTTATCGATTCGCTTCCCGCCTACTCACCATGATCATGACGATTGTGTTGCGAGAGCGATTGAGACGGCCGAGAGTTTATGCCGCGAACGGGGACTGCGCTTCACCAAGCTACGCCGCCGTGTCCTCGAACTCGTCTGGAACAGTCACAAGCCGGTCGGCGCATACGATATTCTGGACAGCCTCAATGAGGATGGCAGGAAGGCGGCGCCACCGACGGTCTATCGGGCACTTGATTTTCTCATCGAGGCGGACCTGGTCCACCGCCTGGATTCGATCAATGCTTTTGTTGGTTGCCCCGTTCCGGGCAGCTCCCACACCGGTCAGTTTCTGATTTGCAGGGAATGCAGATCGGTAGCCGAGCTTGATGACGCTGATATCAATCTTCTGGTCGAGCAAAAAGCTCTGGACCTTGGGTTTTCAGCAATCCACCAGATGCTCGAAATTCAGGGCCTGTGCCAGGACTGCCGCGAATCTTGATAATTAAATAGGGGTCGAACCGCTA
>JAZFPY010000315.1:0-3345 GCA_036444875.1 Woeseiaceae bacterium
GCTGCGAAGCTGTTGATCGGCAGTGAACAATGGCTGCCCAGGCAGCGATAGGCGATCGTCTGGTCTTCGATCGCACGTCTCTCGGCTAATGCACCTGGCAGGTCTTCCGCGTCCTCAGCGATCGCAAAGACCAGCCGGCGCGGCGCATAAATCGTTGTGGCCGCGTCCCGCCAGCGGCGGATCTCCTCTGTCTCGCCCCGAATGACGATGATTTCGGGCGGCGTCAGGTATTCTTCCAGCGCCGTAATCAGGCTCACGTGACCATGCGGATACTCGGCCATGGCCCGCCAGGCGTTTCTCAAAGTACCTTCGGCGGCTTCGAGGAAACGCGATTCTCCAAGCAGGTAGCCGAGCCGCTGTAATGCAAGCGCTGCGACGCCGTTGCCGGAAGGCATAGCCTCGTCCGCCAATGGTTTGGGCCGGTGCATCAGCGACTCATGATCGTCGGCCGTAAAATAAAAGCCGCCGCTGTCTTTGTCGTGATAGTGATCCAGCATCAGGTCGGCAAGGCGGATTGCCAGATCGAGGTGGCGCTTATTCCAGCTTGCCTGCAACAGGTAGAGCAGGGCATCCAGCATGAACGCGTGATCATCCAGGTACGCGGGCAACCTTGATTCACCTTCTTTGTGGCTGGCCAGGAGGCGGCCGTCACGGATTAGCTCATGGTCGATGAAGTCGGCAGCCTGTGTTGCCGCGCCTATCAGATCGGGCTTCTTGAGAATATTGCCGGCGATAGCCAGGCCACGAATTGCCAGCGCATTCCACGATGTCAGCTGCTTTTCGTCCCTGCCGGGCGCGACGCGTTGACTGCGTGATTGCAACAGGATTTTTCTGGCAGCGTCTATATTTTCCTTAATGCTGCTTTCTTCTCGTCCTGTTTCCTCTGCCATGTTCTTGATCAGCTGGCGCACACTCAGATGCCACTTGCCTTCGAAATTCGCATCCGCATTCAGGCCAAAATGGGCCGCAAAGAGCGTATAGCTTTCGCTGTCGAGCAATTCCCGGACTTCGTCCGGCGTCCAGACATAGTAAAGACCTTCCCCACCTTCGGAGTCCGCGTCGCGCGTCGAATAAAAGCCGCCTTCCGGTGACTGCATGTCGGAGAGCATCCAGTCCGCGGTTTCATTGGCGATGCGGCCGAACAATTCGTCTCCTGTGGCCAGGAATGCCTGGGCAAAGAGCGCCAGCAATGGGCCGTTGTCGTATAACATTTTTTCGAAGTGCGGAATCTGCCAGTAGCGGTCGACCGAATAGCGGCAAAAGCCACCACCGAGCTGATCGTAGATACCGCCTTCAGCCATCCGCGTAAGTGTCAGTGACACCATGAACAGCGCATCGATGTCGGGCTCGGCTTCAGTAGCGCTCGCGCGCCAGTGGCGCAACAGACGATCCAGGTTTTCGGGATGAGGAAATTTGGGTGCATTGCCCATACCGCCGAATTCGCGGTCAAAATTCTCTGCAATCTTCGCTCTCACGGCCCGCAGTGGTTCTGCGTTCAGCTCATAGTCATCGGCAACGGCCTGAGGCTCGAGATTTCCCAGCACATCTTGCAGTTGCTGGCCCTGGCTGCGGACCTCGTCCCGGTTTTCGGCAAAGTATGCGGCAACGCGTTGCAGCAGATCCGAGAACGCTGGCATGCCGTAACGCGCTTCTTTCGGAAAGTAAGTGCCGGCGAAGAAAGGCCGCTGATCATCTGGATTGATAAATACGGTCAACGGCCAGCCACCGGGTCGCTGCGTCAATATTTGATGTGCCGTCTGATAGATCTTGTCGATGTCAGGGCGTTCCTCGCGATCGACCTTGATATTCACGTAGAGCTTGTTCATCAGCGATGCCGTTCCCTCGTCTTCGAAGGACTCGTGGGCCATCACGTGGCACCAGTGACAGGCCGAGTATCCGACTGACAGGAGTATCGGTTTGCCGGCCTCTCTCGCGAGCTTGAGTGCATCTTCGCTCCACGGATACCAGTCGACTGGATTGCTCGCATGTTGCAGAAGATAGGGGCTCGATTCGGTCGACAGCTGGTTTTCGTATTTTGCTGAAGCGCTCATTATTTTAGTGTGTTTCTCCGGGTTGGAACTATAACCTATTGAGCAATTCCGGCCGATTTGCTGCCCTCGCCATTTGGCACGGCAGTGTTAGACTAGCGCCGATGCTCACGTACCCCGAAATCGACCCGGACATTTTCTCCGTTGGATTTCTGACGGTTCGCTGGTACGGAATGATGTACGTTGGCGGCTTCGTGCTTGGCTGGGTGTTGGCGCGAAAGCGAGCGGTCCGGAGCTATTCCCCGATCAAGCCTGCACAAGTCGACGATCTGGTGTTTTACATGATGCTCGGTGTGATCATCGGTGGCCGGGTCGGCTATTGCCTGGTCTACGGTTGGGACGAGATGGCCAGGGACGTGTTATACATTTTCAAAATATGGAAGGGCGGCATGTCATTCCATGGCGGTCTTGTCGGCGTCTTGACTGCAATGTGGCTTTACGGGCGCAGCCTCGGTAAAACAATGTGGCAAATTACCGATTTCGTAGCACCGCTATGTCCACTGGGGCTGGGGTTGGGCCGCGTTGGCAATTTTATCAACAACGAGCTTTGGGGAAAGCCTACCGACGTGCCCTGGGGATTCAAGATCGGTAACGAGGTGCTGCATCCCTCGCAACTTTATGAGGCATTGCTCGAGGGATTCGTACTCTTTGTGATCCTGTGGTGGTTTTCGGCGCGGCAGAGACCCTATATGGCGGTGTCAGCAATGTTCTTGCTCTGGTATGGCATATTCCGGTTTTTCATCGAGTTTTATCGTGTGCCGGATGCGCACCTGAGCGAGGATGCCGGCTACCTGGGCTTCGGCTGGATCACCATGGGACAGGTATTAAGTGCGCCAATGATTCTGGCAGGCCTTACAATGCTGATCATTGCCTATCGTAATCGAACGCCGCAGAAAGAGGCTGCCTGAGATGCAACAGTATCTATCCATGATGCGTTATGTCCGTGACAACGGCGCGCGAAAAGACGATCGCACCGGAACCGGGACCCGCAGTGTGTTCGGCTATCAAATGCGTTTCGACCTGAGCCACGGTTTTCCAGTCATTACGACGAAGAAGTTACACCTTCGTTCTATCATTCACGAACTGCTCTGGTTCCTGAGTGGTGACTCGAACATTCGTTATCTCAAGGAAAACGGCGTGTCGATCTGGGACGACTGGGCAGACGATAAGGGTGAACTCGGCCCGGTGTACGGCGTACAGTGGCGCAACTGGCCGGCACCGGACGGCGGAACTATCGATCAGATCAGTCAGGTTGTTGAGGCCTTACGCGAAAATCCCGATTCGCGTCGAATACTGG
>JAZFPY010000316.1:0-3398 GCA_036444875.1 Woeseiaceae bacterium
GGCGAAACAGTAGGGGAACTCTCGGTCATGGACCAGCAGCCGACCTCGGCGGTGGTCGTAGCGACCAAAAATTCACGTCTGCTCGTCGTGCCGCGCGAGACCTTCTGGCGCCTGATCCAGGCCTCCCATGGCGTCGCCGCCAATCTCTTGTCCATTCTTGCGCAGCGATTGCGACAAAACAATACAGCTATTCGTAGGCAAGAGGAACAGATACAGCTGTTGTTCGAGTCGACCGGTGAAGCGATTTATGCCATAGACTTGGCCGGTAAATGCGTCCTTGCCAATCCTGCTTGCCTGAGCCTACTGGGCTACGAACACGCCGACGAACTGATTGGCAAAAACATGCACCGCCTGACCCATCGCAACCACACCAACGGCAAGGCCAGCCGCCTCAAAGATTGCCGAATCTGTGCGGGTCTCAAGAAACAGAAGGCCAACCACTCCGATGACGAGATCCTGTGCCGCAAGGATGGCACGCGTTTTTCAGCCGAATGTTGGTCGTCTCTGATCTATCGCGACGGTGAGGTCGTGGGGTCCGCTATAACGTTCATTGATATCACGGAACGTAAACGCAAGGATGCAGAGCGACTTAAGCTATCAAGAGCCATCGAACAAGCGGCAGATGCAGTCATAATTACCGACAACAAAGGTGTGATTGAATATCTCAATCCTGCATTCGAGAAAACAACCGGTTACAACCGCGAAGAGACGTTAGGCCAAAAACCCAGTCTGCTCAATTCCGGGACGCACGATGAGAGTTTCTGGAAGCGGCTCTGGGAGACGATTCAGGAGGGCCGCGTTTTTCGTGATGTCGTCGTGAATCGTAGAAAAAATGGACACCTTTATTACGAAGAGAAAACCATTACTCCGCTCACTGACTCTCAGGGAAACATAACGCATTTCATTTCGACCGGAAAGGACATCACTGATCACGTGCATGCCCAGGAACGACTCGAGCATCTGACCCATCATGACGCCCTAACCGATGCACCGAACCGCAACGTGCTAATGGACCATCTAAACGAGTCGATGACGCGTGCACGGTTGAATGATCGCCTTGTGGCCCTACTGTTTCTCGATCTTGATCGCTTCAAGGTTATTAATGACACGCTCAGTCATGATACCGGCGACCAGATATTGCAATCTGTATTTCAAAGGCTCAAAAAATGTGTACGACACAGTGACACGGTCGCCCGGCTGGGAGGAGACGAGTTCGCGATCCTGCTGACCCATATCGCCCAGACCAGCGACATCGCGCCGATCGCGCAACAGATTCTGGATGCCCTGTGTCAACCGTTGCAGCTCGGTGAACACGAAGTTTTTGTTACCGCCAGCATGGGTATCAGCATTTACCCATACGATGGCGACGAAACCGGTATTCTGTTGCAACATGCCGATATCGCCATGCATCAGGCCAAGGACCGCGGAAAGAACAATTACCAGTTCTATACGACCGAGATGAACACTCGAAGCGTTGGGCAGCTGAACCTTGAATCCGCTTTGCGCCGCGGGCTCGAGCGGCGCGAGTTTCTTATCCACTACCAACCCCAGGTAGATCTGCAGAGTGGGCGCATAGTCGGCGTAGAGGCCCTTATCAGGTGGCAGCATCCGGAACGCGGTTTGGTATCGCCGGCAGAGTTCATACCGCTGCTTGAAGAAACCGGTCTGATTGTGCCGGTCGGCGAGTGGGTATTGCAATCGGCTTGCGAGCAAGCACGCGCATGGGAGGATGCCGGTATCTCCTCGACTTATGTTTCGGTAAATCTCTCTGCCCGGCAGTTTGGCGCCGCGAGTTTCCTGGCCGTCGTCGACCAGCTGCGCAAGGAAGCTCGTCTTGACGCAAGATTGCTCGAGTTGGAGATAACGGAGAGCGTGCTCATGCAAGAAGGCGATAACTCCCTGCAAACGTTAGAGGCCCTGCAGGCGATGGGAATTCGAATCGCAATCGACGATTTTGGAACTGGCTATTCCTCGCTGGCATACCTGAAACGCTTTCCCATCCATACATTAAAAATCGACCGCACCTTCATAAAGGACTTGCCGAGAGACCGCGACGATGCGGCTATTGTCACCGCGGTAATCTCGCTGGCGCGTGGCCTGGGATTAAATGTCGTCGCCGAGGGGGTGGAGACTGCCGAGCAGTTGAGATTCCTGCGTTCCAGGAGCTGCGACACGGTGCAGGGCTTCATCTTCAGTAAGCCCCTGCCCGCCGAGGAAATGACGCAACTGCTGCTGGAAGGTAAACAATTCGGGCCATTCGAGCTTGCTGCGCCTAACCGAACCGGCGGTACGGCACACCGAGAAGCGCTTGATTGAGCCCTCGGGCGCGCCGATCAGATCATAAACAAAGGGTTAGGTCCGCCCTGTACTTCGAACCGGGTCACACTGTCTGTCATCCAGCACGTCGCATATCGGCCCACTTTCTGCTTGGAAAGCGAGAACAGGTACCCTACCTTCTTACCATCTGCCGTAGTCAGGACTACAGCCTGCACCGCCTGATCTTCCGTGGCCTGAATTTCACCGTATTGGGCCTCGCGGTAACTCAGCATCGGCTCATAAACGGGACCGCTGACCATGCGCGTAAAGCGCTCGAGCGGCCCGGTGATGCGCTTGTTTGCGGGGGATGCAAAACGGAATGCGATTTCGATGCCAGCGTTTGTGTGGGGGATATCTTTCTTGCCCAATGCCTCGATCTGGATACGAACCACCTGTTCCGGTGAATACTTCGGATCAGGTTGTAGTGAAGCCATGTTGCGCGCGTGCTCACCCGCTCGTTGTGTAGGCACCCCGACGCGCTCACGCCCATCCGCCTGCACACTCATCAGCGGCCACGAGATTCCGACTACGAGCACACTCAGAAGAAATGTCGGTAGATTGCGACCTCTCATCGCTTTGCTATCTCCTCGCGCGCCAATTTATGCAATTTTACTCCTACCGCCTTGCCGGCGCGAGTAGGTATTCTCACCCGAAGACCATCGCCCCAACCGCGACAACGTGCAAACACTTGGCTGTTACCGCCGCGACGGCCAACCGCAGTCGATACGTGCCGGACAGATAATCGTGTATAGCTACGATTTATGCCTGGCACAGCAGCTGCTAGGATACCGAACCTGGTGCAATGGCCACAGATGGGAGTTAGATGTTCATAAAAGCGATCACACTTGATCTGGACGGCACGCTCTGGGACGCGGAACCCGCACTGGCCGAAGCCGAGCGTAGGGTTTATGCCTGGTTTGCCTCGCATTATCCGCCGCTGGCCGAGATGTTTTCGATCGAAGATTTGCGCACACTGCGGCACGAGCTTGCCGGCCGCATGCCACGATTGCGCCATGACGTAACGGAGCTGCGCAAGGCCTCCGTGCGTCTGGCCGCCAGCCTAGCTGGGGTAGATCCGGCCA
>JAZFPY010000317.1:0-3058 GCA_036444875.1 Woeseiaceae bacterium
CTGGACGACGGGCTATCGGACCGGTTGCCTTTTCTTCGCTGATCCCAAGTGTGACTTAATAAGGTGACGGAAGCGTGGCTCGAACGCTGGGAGCAAGGACGGATCGGTTGGCACGAGCCGGACGGTAACGCAAACCTGAAGAGACACTGGCCGGATCTGGACAATGGCAGCCGCGTTCTCGTTCCGTTTTGCGGCAAGACCCACGACCTTATCTGGCTCGCGAATCGCGGCCTCGACATCGTTGGTGTAGAACTCTCACAGATTGCCGTCGAAGCATTTTTTACCGAGCACGGCCTCGAATACGAAGCTGAGGACAACGGCGACCTGGTTAGCTACCGTTCGCACACCCACCCGATTACCATCTATTGCGGCGACTATTTTGATTTTGAATCAAAGCCCTTTGATGCTTTGTATGATCGTGGGGCGCTGGTGGCCGTATCCGCTGACGAGCGCCCACGTTACGTTGAATACACCAAATCGCTGCTAAAGGAAGACGCATACCAGCTGGTCATTACGCTCGAATATGATCAGTCTCGGGCTTGCGGTCCGCCGTTTGCCGTCATGCCCGATGAGATTATTTCTTACTGGAGTGAGCTCGAGGTTGAAGGCAGGCACAACGACATAGATAATTGCCCGCCAAAATTCAAAGCGGCCGGTTTGACGGAAGTTACAGAAACGGTTTGGTCGTCTCGGTTATAGATTCGTTTTGGCGGGTGTCCAGCGCGTCTCCCGCCTGGAGGCTCGCTCGGCATTATCTTCGGAGTTGTAGCTCATGGGTTCCGTCGCGGCAAGCTTCTCCGGAGCCTCGACCAGTGCGTGGGTATTAATAATACCGAATTGCCCGTGGTCTGTTTCTATCAACGCTCCAACATAAATGCCGCACTTACGGCAGAGAAAAAAGTCTGCTGTTCGCAGTCCAAAGCGGTAGCGGTTCAGAAGATCCGGATCAGTGGCTGTAAACTCAAGCGAGCCGGTTGGATCCGATGTGCTTAGGGCATCGTGGGCCCGGCAGAATTTGCACTGACAGGCCCTGATCGACCAGCGCTCAGGTGCAATAGTGGTTCGATAGCGAAAACCTATTGCTCCGCAATGACAACTTCCCCGAAATTCCGTTAGCAAAGCGGGCCTCCGTTTACTTGGGCTCGAATGTCTCTATTGATAATAAGGTAAATAAATAAGTTGTGCGCTCGTACTCATGTACGGGCACTTTCATCGACATGTTCTGCTCGGCGGCGGCTCTTGCTGTCATGCTGGGGAAGCCCCGCTTCGGGGGTGCCGACGGTCGAAGCCATAAAGAAGAACAAGCGGCGCAATTGCCGCGACAAAATGTTTGAGTGAATGCCCGCTGATAATTTCACCGACTGCGTAGACATCATGATCGAAGTACTCAAACAGCTTGGATAGCACATACAAGGCAATGACGAGCCAGTAAAAGATAACGCTGTCAAATGCCGATCGGTACATCAGAAGAATCAGGGGAATCAGCAACATCGGCAGAAACTGCACTATCGCGTACGGTCGAAGGTCCCCTGAGCCATGTGCCTCGGTGATGTCCCAGTAGACGACAGACCCTGCGCCCACAATCAACAGCGGAAGCAACAACCACTTTGCAGCCGGTAGAGATATGTGTTCACCAATTATGATCGCAACGAACCCCATGAATCCGAGCGTCATCGGCAACCGATCCCAAACGAGAGTGCTATTACCCGGTGCGTAGTGGTAGTAAGCAGAGCCAATACCCGTCAGGAAGATGCCGGCAAAAAACACGAGGTAAGCCATAGACAGGTCAGGCAGCAGTCCGCGATGATCCTTCGATCTCACATAGTAAAGACCGGCTCCGCCGATCATCAGGAACGGAATATTCGACATCACATTCCAGAAATTGGGAATTTCCAGTAATGACCGTGTATCTGCGAACGCATGGTATGCAGGGTCCTGAGGAATCGGGTCGATGAAGAAAACCGCGGCGACAAGAATCGCAGACAGTGCTATCAGTAATACTGTTCTGGTGCTCACGAATTCGGCCGGTCAGGTTAGCATTCAGTACGCTTCATTGGAAAATCTACTGCCCGCTCCTCGCCGTCTATCGTGCCTTCAATGCGGCCAAGCAAATCCTCATCTGACACCAGGCGGTAGACGATCCGCTGTGGAAAGTCATGATCGGGATTTTCGAAAATCACTTCGCGATCTTTGACGCTTACCATCAAAAAGCTTGCCATGGCTTGCCCCGACGGCGAGGCGATGAACTCGAGTCCACCATCGTCCTGTTCGACAATCCGCATGAACTCAAAGGCAACGGTCTTCGAGTCTCGTACGGTGCGGTTCATGCCAAGCATCGTGCCGCCCGCCGGCGGCATCCATTGTTCCCCGGACCCCGTTTCCTGATCAATTGCGGCCCAGCAGCCTGACAACCAGGCGAGATCTGAAATCGAGTCAGGCGATGCACTGGCAGGCATGATCGCCATCGCAAGCAGGCATACGATCTTGTGTCTCATTATCTCCCACCTCCTGAGGCTATATGGTCTCTGCGCTACGGTGCCATAGAAGAAGCGCCCTTGTGTCAGAAGTAATCATTGTTCTCAAGCGCAAGATTATTGATTTTTGTCTTTCGCAGGATTTTCAGCAACAGGTTGCGACACGATCGAAGCACGGGATAGACAACGCTTGATGCCGCTCGCGATCTAAAGCACCAGTAAGCCAGCCGATTGAAGACGCCGGAGCGCGTCCCCATGGTCGAAAGTGTATGTATTGCGTCGGCACCGTAATACATTCGAGCTCCGACGATGAGTACCATGCCCTGGTCAATATCGAGCCCCGCGGCCGTAATCTCATCCATAAAAGAACTGGCGTTCCTGGCATCGACCAATATCAGGTTACCGATCGACTCGCGGATCCTGACCAGCTTGCAATAAAGGTCACAGGCCGGACATTCCTTGTCATAGACGAGAAAGATGTCGTTCCCCTGATGGTCTGCATCGACATGGATGCGATCTATTCCGATTGAGTTTAGTCCGCCAATGTCCTCCGGCTTGTTGTCGGCGCCGTAAGCCGCACTGAA
>JAZFPY010000318.1:0-6250 GCA_036444875.1 Woeseiaceae bacterium
ACGGAATTTCCCGTCGCCAATGACGGCGCGAGCTTCCAGGCAGTGGTGGAGAGCGGAAAATTCCACGGCACGATCGCCGCAACGACACCCAGGGGCAAACGCTGAACAAGCGCCAGACAGTCGGCCGGGGCCGGCGAAATCTGATCATACACCTTGTCGATCGCCTCGCCGCTCCAACGAATGGTGCGCGCGGCAGCGGGCACATCGACACCCGTCGTGTCGGCGATTGGCTTGCCGACATCAAGGCACTCGAGCAGCGCGATTTCATCGGCATGGTCCTCAATCAATTCTGCCCAGCGCACCAGCACCATTTTTCGATCGGCAGGCGCCATTGAGGCCCAGACGCCACTATCAAATGCGGCCCGTGCAACGGCAACGGCGCGATCCGCATCTTCAATCCCGCAATTCGCCACGTCGGCGAGCTTCTGACCATTGGCCGGACTCACCGTCTCACGTGTCTCTCCGGCCAAGGCATCCTGGTATCGGCCATTGATGAAGGCGCGGCCCTCGATCGCGAGGCCTGCCGCATCGGAATTCCAGTCTTGAATGGTTTTATCCAACATGAACTGCCTACCTCCAATTGCCTGTTGCATCAGCCTGAATCAGTGACCGCGGCGTAGCCTCTTCGACCGCCGATTAGAGCATCGCATCCAGGGAAACGCTTAGTTTACGACTTCCCATGATTTTTGCGCCACAGGCAACAATGACAATCCGGGCTTCTACGTAGCGCAGTCGTCAAATCTTGCAAATGTCCGCGTCGTGTCGATTGTTGCCTGTTGGAATTCTATCAGCTCACTGTCCGATCACGGGCCGTCACCCGCCAGTCAGAGCAGATGAAATCTGAGGCTGTCTGTATGGTCAAGCCTGAGTTATCGAAAGTTGGTCAGTTCCAGGTATGACGAAACCAGACGGACGATAACGTACTAATCGACACACTTCATGCTAATGCCTGCTTCAGATCCGCGATCAAGTCCTCTACCGATTCAATGCCGATCGACAACCGCAACAAGTCCTTCGGGATTGGGCTGGTCGCGCCCTCAATCGAGTAACGATGCTCGATCAGGCTCTCGACACCACCCAGTGACGTCGCCCGCGTAAACACCTGACACTTCTTGATGACAGCCAACGCTCCCTCTGCGCCACCCTTGACCCGGACCGACAGCATGCCGCCGAAGCCGTTCTGCATTTGCCGTCTGGCGATCGCATGGCCCGGATGGCTTGGTAGACCCGGATATATGACGGCCTCGAGCTTTGCGTGTCCTTCGAAATGCTTCGCAATCGTCAAAGCGGACTCACTCGCCTTCCTGACACGCAGGAAAAGTGTGCGCATGCCACGCTGTAGCAGCCACGCCTCGAAGGAACCGAGAATCGCGCCCGCTTCTGCGCGAACTTTACAAACGCGTTTCCAGAATTCGTCTTCTTTGGCAGTCGCCAACGCACCGGCCACAACATCGCCGTGACCGTTCAGGTACTTCGTTGCCGAATGCATCACTATGTCTGCGCCGTGCTTAATCGGCTGTGTCAGGACCGGTGTTGGTACCGTGGAATCCACGGCAAGCCTCGCACCCGATTCGTGAGCGACCTCGGCAGCAGCAGCAATGTCAATCACATCCCAGGTCGGGTTACATGGCGTCTCGATCCAGACCAGTTTCGTTGCGCCTTTCTTTACGGTCTTCGCCAGGGCGTCAGGATCAGTGGCAGCAAACAGATCCAGCCCCAGGCCCCAGTTGTCACAGAATGTGATGAGCCAGTTGCGTAAACCCCAGTACATCACTTTGGGCGCAACAATATGATCGCCCGGCTTCAGGGATTGCACCACCGCCATCGCCGCGGCCATGCCCGAGCTAAACAGCAGGGCCGCTGGCGCTCCCTCGAGTTCCGCCAGCAGTCTTTCGACAACCAGGTAGCCGGGGTTCTCATCGCGACCGTAACTGTGCGCCGGCGCAAGCAGCTCATAGTTTTCATCGCGAACGAAGGTCGTCGACGGCTGGATTGGTGGGATAATAGCGCCTGTCTGCAGATCAACGTAATGAAGGGCCTGGGCTGCCAGCGTTTCCGGCGCCAGGCTAGTCGTCTTACTCATGGTGATTCCGTTGCGTCTTGTGAACGACAGAGATTATGTGCGAGATTGCTGTTGGCGACAATCATCAGACCAGGTGGTGCCCAGGGAGAAATTGTTTTGACACGATCCGCTTTTCAGGACTACACAAGCAAACTGTACAAAGTCATTTCAGCACCCGGTTCAAATAAAGACTGGGAATCAATACGCGCTCTATATCACACGAACGCGCGCCTTGTTCGCACAGGCATGAACGAAGACGGTTCGTCGTTCGCAACGGTCATGTCTTTCGACGAGTACATCGACAGCACTGAGACATTCCTCGCCGATGTTGAGTTCTCAGAAATTGAGATCAAACATGAAGCCAGGATATTCGGTAACGTTGCCCAGGTAGCAAGTGTTTACGAGTCAACATTCAAGACCGGGACAGAAGAAATTCACGGTCGTGGTGTGAACTTCTTCAATCTGATCTATGACGGGTCTACCTGGCTCATCATGAGCATCGTCTGGGATAACGAACGCGAAGGACTATCTTTGACTGATAGCGGCTTTGAAATCTGAAATGCGTTAACAGTAATAAAGGTACACAAGCAATGGTCAAAGTTCTCGTTACCGGCTGCAATCGCGGTTTAGGCTTGCAGCTATGTACTCAATTGAAAAATCGCGGTGATGAGGTGATTGGTGTCTGCCGCTCCGCGAGCCCCGAGATATCCGCGTTTGGCATTCGAGTAATTGAAGGCGTTGATGTTGCGGATGCAGACAATGTCGCTGCAATGGCTCAGGCGCTCGAAGGCGAGCCCATCGATATCCTGATCAACAACGCGGGGATCCTGCGGTCGGACAGGCTCGGCAACATCGATTACGACGTAATGCTCGAACAGTATCGCGTCAACACTCTGGGTCCATTGCGCGTCACCGAAGCCTTACTGCCCAACCTGCATGACGGCTCCAAGGTTGCCATCGTCTCGAGCCGTGTTGGGTCGATCGAAGACAATAGTTCAGGCAATAACTATGGCTATCGTGCCTCGAAAGTCGCGGTGAACATGGTGGGCACGAATCTTCGGCATGATCTTGCGCCCAAGGGCATTGCAATTGCGATATTGCACCCGGGCCTGGTGGCGACCGGGATGACGGGTGGCAGAGGTATTCCGCCTGCTGAGGCTGCCAGGGGACTCATTCAGCGAATTGACGATCTTGGTATGGAGAATACCGGCGGCTTCTGGCACGCGGAGGGCCATCGCCTGCCGTGGTAGGCAAGAACTGCTGCTGTGGCAGCACAATCTGCACTTTTTGACCTCGGGGAATTGAGGAGTATGATCAGGCGGACACGGGAAAATCCGTTACGGGCGATGATCGCCGTGATGCATCGCCATTCAGAAGGGGACGCTCCGACGCGAAGATGTTCATTTCTCCGAATCGAAACGGCCTGCACAAGATCGTCATTCTGAACCCCAAGGGGGGTTGCGGTAAGACCACATTGGCAACCAACCTCGCGAGCTACTTTGCGCTTCGAGGACCCGCACCTCTGCTTATCGATAACGACCCCAATGGCTACACGATGCGCTGGCTGGAAAGGCGTTCGCGAAATCGCTGCGAAATCCATGGCATGGCCACGTACAGGTCATCGATGCGATCTACTCGCAGCTGGCAGTTACGCGTTCCGGACGACACCAGCACGGTCATCATCGATACACCCGCCGCCATCGGTCAGCCAGAAATGCACGAGCTGACTTATGATGCGAACAGTATCCTTATTCCCGTAATGCCTTCGGCGATCGATATTCGGTATGCAACCAGATTCATTGCCGAGCTCTTGCTCATCACGCAAATTGACCGGCGTGACCGGCAACTTGCCGTTGTCGCAAACCGCACGCGGCACAACACCAACAGCCTCACCAAGCTCATGCGTTTCCTGACGAGCCTGGAGATTCCAATCATCGCGGTACTACGCGACAGTCAGAATTACGTACACGCAGCAGATCTCGGCATGGGCATCTATGAAATGCCACGCCACAGAGTGAAAACAGACGTTGAACAGATGAACCTGATTATCAACTGGCTCGATCAACTGCCGATGAGAAAGCGGGAAGCCGAGTCAATATCACCGTTCGAATCCCGGCCGGAGCCAACGATCAAACCGTTGCATTAACGACGCGCCGCAACCCTGCACGCTTGAGGCTATTTCACGCCTGCACTCAGGTCTGGATGCCATCGACGCTGAACTCGCCTGGCATCGTCGAGCTGACGTCCTCCTGTTCATCAATCACACCCACTGGTATTACAACGACGATTGTCATCGTGTTGACATAATTATTGTCTCCCTATGGCGACAAATTGTGATGACGCTCACGGCAACTGTGGCTCCCAGGGTTTAAGGTGTAGGACCCTTCGATAACGACCCTAAAGGATTAGGCAAGAAAATGGCATTAGACGTCACTGTAGAAGCTCTCGAGCAACCGCTCAGCGCACAAGACATCGTTAAGTCTCTCAAGGCAAATCTGAAAGTGCCGGAGGGCTTTACCTCCGAGCACATCCATATCAGCGGTGACGGAACAGATTCTTCTGATAAACCGACCGTGGTTGGCAAACAATTTACGCTAGCCAATCGCGTGCGAGGTCTGCGTACGGAGTTCACGTTTTTTGATGAAGGCTTCGTAAAAATTCGCGAATACAAACGGAAGAAACTACTCCAGGCTTACATGCTGGAACTCCGATTCCTGAATCCCAAGCCGACCGTAATCCGGCGCTTTGTGATGCAATCGCTTTGGACGGCGCTGGGGTCAGGCGGAGTCGCAGCAATATGTTGGCTCATTGCGAAGTGGACGACGCTGGATGCATATTTGCTTCCTGCATCGATCGTATTCGCAACCGGCGCGATTGTCGCGTTGCTACTGTTCATTTACCAGAGTGGCGAAAAAGTCCTGTTCTGCACGGCGAGCGGCAAAGTCCCGGTACTCACACTACTTGCGAGCTTCAGCTGCCTGCGCCGCTACCGCTCGGTCATGCCCGAGATCAGCCGGGCCATTGGTGACGCCATCTTGAGAAATACGCTCGAAGAGGAACCATACCTCCGCGCAGAGATGCAAGACCATTACCGCCTTAGAAACGGCGGTGTCATTACGGCGAAAGCCTGTTCTACAGGTACGGCTCGTATCCTGGCCAGATTCGGCTAGCCAACAAACGCGTTACATACTGTCGTCGTAACCCGCCCCCGCTTATCGGTGCGGAGGGCCATCTCGACAGCAGCTTGCGTTAGACTTGGCGGCTCAGAAGAAGAGGCCGTTGGCGGCCCGGACGATACCGATGACAACCACCCTCGCGTTTGACGTGTACGGCACACTGATCGATCCTATCGATGTGTCGACGAAGCTCAGTGAGTATGTCGGTGACAAAGCATCGCAATTTGCCCAAATCTGGCGTGATAAGCAGATCGAGTATTTATTTCGAAGAGGATTGATGCGCGAGTACCGGGACTTTTCAACCTGTACCCGTCAGGCGTTGATGTTTACGGATGAGCGCCTGCGGACAAACCTGTCAGCCGAAGCCAAGGATGCGCTGATGTCAAAATATCGACTGCTGCCCGCCTACCCTGCTGTACCGAAAGCACTGCAGCAACTCAAAGAAAAAAATTGCCGCATGTATGCCTTCTCGAACGGCCAGCCCGATGATCTCGAACACCTGCTCGAACATGCGGGCCTCAGCGAACACCTGGATGGCATTGTGAGTGTTCACGACGTGCAGAGCTACAAGCCGGACCCGGCCGTATACAAGCACTTTCTCGACCGCACCAACGCCGCAGCCAGTGATACCTGGCTAGTGTCCAGCAACGCCTTCGATATTATTGGTGCCCATGCGGCAGGTTGGCAGACCGCCTGGGTTAAACGTGATCCAGCAGCAGTTTTCGATCCCTGGGATATCGAACCAACGGTAACTGTGTTCGAATTGGCTGGGCTGGTCGACGCTCTATGAGGAGACAATAATGTCCAACAAGGTTTGTGCGGTGCTGGGTGCGGGACCGGGAAACGGTGCAGCAATTGCGAGCAAGTTTTCCAATGAAGGATATGCAGTCGCGCTCTGTGCCCGCAACGAAGAACGCCTCAAGGACATCGCCTCTGACATCGCGGGTGCTCACATCTACGCTTACGACGTGCAGGACGTGGGGTGCGCCGATGCCGTGTTCACCCAAATCAA
>JAZFPY010000319.1:0-12067 GCA_036444875.1 Woeseiaceae bacterium
CTCGCATGATTGACAAGGGCCTTCGCATCGGCAGTTCGATGTCGCACCGGGCGTGTACGAAACTTCCGGGTTCTGCGTGGCTCGCACAAAGTGGCGCCGTCAGGCGAAAGATGTACTGCTCTCCGCGAAAGGTCGATACTTTAATTACTTCGCCGTCTTCGACAAAAATCGTACCGCGGTGTTTCTGAGCTTCTGTCGCAGCGATCGCGGCTTCTGTCACGATGACCCCGTGGTCTGCGTGACAGCGGTCAGAAGGGCCATGCGAATCGCAACGCCGTTGGTAACCTGGTCCGTAATGACCGATTGTGGGCTGTCGGCCAGGCTGGACTCGATTTCGATACCACGATTCATTGGGCCCGGATGCATGACAATGGCGTCTGGCGCAGCGAGTTTCATTCGTTCGTGGCTGATGCCGTAGTTAGCGAAATACTCATCGATGCCGGGGATGCCGTCGAGACTGCCGATGCGCTCGCGCTGGATGCGGAGCGCCATGACGACGTCGGCGCCACGGAGGCCATCATCGAGCTTGTACAGAACTTTTGCGCCGGGAATATCGCCGGGATCGGGCGCCAGCGCTTGCGGCGATATGAGGCGAAGCTCGCCGACGCCCATCGTTGCCAGGCCCTGCGCCGCCGAACGCGCCACTCGTGAGTGCGCAATATCGCCAACGATGGCCACGGTGAGGTCTTCAAAATTCGGCTTGTGCTGCCGCATGGTCAACAGGTCGAGCAGGCCCTGTGTCGGGTGAGACACTTCTGCCTCACCTGCGTTCAGAATGCTCACATGATCCTGGACGTTTCTTGCGATATAGGCAGGCACGCCCGCGCTGGCATCGCGCACGACAAAAACATCGACCTGCATGGCCTGCAGGGTATAGATGGTATCGAGAATACTTTCGCCCTTCTTGCGGGATGAGGTATTGACGTCAAGATTGAGCACGTCCGCGCCAAGCCGCTTGGCCGCCAGGTCGAAGGAAGCCCGGGTCCGTGTGCTGGGCTCGAAGAACAGGTTGGCAACCGTGCGCCCTTCGAGAGCCCGGGTCCTGACCGCAGGATGCCCAAGGGGACTCAGAAAGGCCTCGGCTTCGTCGAGGATCCTGCAAATGTGGGCTTTGCTAAGGCCCTTGAGCGTCAGGAGGTGCCGCAAGCGACCGTCGGCGGAGATTTGCAGCTCGGTATCTTTTATGAGGCTCGGTGTTTCAAACAGTTCGGTGACGTTCATGGCGTCGCAATTCTAACGGTGAGACGTACAGGCAGCAAAGACTTATGCAGATTTTCTGAGCCACCGCTCTGCGATAAGCGCGGCTGCCACGCTGTCGATTTCCTCTTTACCTATTCGGCCGCGAAGCCCGAGGGCGCGCTCGGATTTCAGCACTTCGCCGGCTTCGAGCGAGGTATAGCGCTCGTCGACTTGCTCGATGGGCAGTTCAAATCGCCGCAACTCTGCAATAAACCGCTTGATGTGTTCACCCATTTCCGAGGGCGATCCGTCCTCGTGCAAGGGCATGCCGACGATCAGCCGGGATGGGCGCCACTCGGTCACAATGGTGGCGATTGCCTGCCAGTCCGGCCCCGCGTCACTGTTCCTGACTGCTGCTACGGGACTGGCGGATGCGGTGACGTCCTGACCCACAGCAACACCGATCCGGCGAAGCCCGAAATCGAAAGCAACTATTGTTTCGGGAGGATTGGTATCAGGCGTGCCCGGCATGAGGTGACAAGCGACTGATGTCTATCCCTAAGGAGTCCGCAGCTTTCGTCCAGCGATCAGCGAACGGTGTATCGAAAATTATTTGCGGACTTGCCGGGACGTTGATCCAGGTGTTGGCCAGCATTTCCGCCTCAAGCTGACCGGGCTCCCAGCCCGCGTAACCGAGGGCGACCAGTGACCGGTCAGGCCCTTTGCCAGCCGCAATCGAATCGAGAATATCCCGCGAGAGCGTAAGCTGAACGTCATCGGACACGGTCATAGAACTTTCAAATGCGGGGCCGGGGTGGTGCAATACGAAACCACGGTCGCGGGCGACAGGACCGCCGCTCAATACCGGGTGTTTAGCCGCCGCCGCATCCGGTTCCTCGAGTGACAATTGTTCAAACAGGCCACCCAGGTTCAGATTCAGAGGGCGATTAATGACGATCCCAAGGGCTCCCTCGTCATTATGTTCACAAATGAGGGTCACTGTGCTGTTGAAATTCGGGTCAGGCATGCCCGGCATGGCGATTAACAGCTGATTAATGAGTGAACTTTGGGGTTCCATAGCTACAGTATCGACCTTGCTGTAGCCAGAGACAACCGTTTTGGGGAACTTCAATTCACCCTGGCGGCAGATGACACGCTGATTTCACTAAATCGCCATTTGTAGGCGAACCGGAGCTGATCGTAGTCCACCCGGATAGCTTTCGGGAAAGGATCGAATGGGGCTGCGCGCCACAAAATATTCAGTGCGGCCTGATCGACAAGCTTGGAGCCTGACGTTTGCCGGACGATGACCTCGTCAAGTTGCCCTGAGGCGTTGATCGTCACTTCGAGTGTCGGGCTTCCGGTCATCCCCCGCAGCGCTCCCTTTTCAGGGAAGTATTTCGCGCCGATCGTCTCGATCTTCCTTTTCCATCGGTCCAGGTAGCCTGCGATATTGGATTCCTTGGTATCTACACTCGTAACCAGTTGCCTGAGGTTCTGATCATGGATAAGCAGATTGGCCTCGTCTTCCCGCGGCAACGGCAGTGTTTGCTCGACGCCGGACTCAAGCGCAATAGCTCTGGATTCGTCGGGAGAAGGGTCGCCGCGCGGCTTGTCAACGACGGCACGCTCCTGTTCCGTGCGGCTCATAAGGACCTGGTCGGCTGTCTCGTGTTGCCGCGTGGATTCAGTCAGGCTGTGGCCGGAGTCTTCGCCAATATTGTCAATCGGCATATCGCTTCGCAGCGGCGCACTGGGACGAACCTGTTCCTGGGTATTACCGCCACCTTGCTGGCTCGCCTGTGCTAGATACTCTGCTTTCTCCGGCCGGTCAATTTTTTGATCGGGGTCTGCGATTATGGTGACCTCGAGGGAGATCGACTCCGAAGCCTCGCTGCCCGGCAGCGCGTTGAAGGTTATGCCGATGATGAGGATTCCGTGCACCAGGGCGGCCAGAAAGAGCATCGGGGGCAAGCGGTCCGGTACCGGACCCCTGTCCAGCCCGATACCTTCGATTTCAACAGAATTTGTCAATAATTCAGACATTTGGGCCACAATGCTACAACATTCCCCCAGTCTACGTATTGTTAGCGGGGAACGCGTTTCTACCGGTTTGTCCAGTTTAACCGCTTCTCCATTGCTTCGGTGAGACGCAGGTCACCGGAAGCGCTGACGATCAAGGCCGCGTCGAGACCCAGGACTGTACATAATTCCTCAAATGCGCCGGATCCGGCCACCAGCAACGCGGTTGCCGCGGCATCCGCCAGTACCGGGTCTTTGTGCAGGACGGTCGCGGTGATCGTGTGCTGAACAGGATAGCCACTGCGGGGATCGAGAATGTGCTGGTATCTCCGGCCCTCGTATTCAAAAAACCGCTCATAGTCACCCGAGGTCACAACAGTCTCTCCATCCGTGACATAGAGCCAGGCGAGCGTGTCGTCGGATCTCGGCGAGCGGATTCCGATACGGGCGGGTCTGCCGTTGACGTTACCCAGGACAGTGAGGTCCCCGCCGATATCGACAATTGCGTTTTCGATGCCGGCATCACGCAGAATTCTCACGAATTGTTCGAGGATCGAGCCCTTTGCGATACCGCCGAGATCCAGCATCACGTCTGGTGAACTGCTGCGGAGCTCATTACCGATCCACTCAAGACTGTCGCTGCTAGCCGAAGTCGACAACCATTTCCTTATTTCGACCTCATCCGGTGGCGATGCACGTAAGCTGGCCAAATCGTGAAAGCCCCACAATTCAGTAAGATGGCCGATAGCCGGGTTGAATCTGCCACCGGACAGTTGTTCCAATGCAGTCGCACGGCGCACAAGTTCGGCGAGCATCGGAGAGACTTCGATGGCTTGACCGGCGGCGATCGCCGCATTGATTCGCTGCAGCTCACCCTGCGGTTCGTCCGAGTGTTTGCGCCACGGATACCAGTTGCGATCGAGCTCCCTGATTCGTGCCTCGACGGCTGCAATTGCCGCCGCGCTCGACCGGGGCCCGGTATCGAAAAAATCTATCGTGACCAGGGTGCCGAAGGCATAAAATTGATGCCGGAAGTCTTTCGTCGAGGAATCACAGCCGAAGCACAGGAGGCAGGCCAGTGTGAGTACTGCGGCGTGAGATCTGGTGATCCGACAAGGCCACATTGCATTCAATCCAGCCGCTCTCGGCATCAGTCGAGCTTCTTCTCGATAGCGTCGAATAAATCGCCTGCAATGTTGAGGTCGAAAATCTTGTCGAGTTCACGGATCCCTGTCGGACTCGTAACATTGATTTCGGTCAGAAAATCGCCGATGACATCGATGCCAGCAAACATCACGCCGCGTTCCCTTAGTACGGGGCCGACCCGGGAACAAATCCAAAGATCCCTCTCGCTCAATTCGCGCCCTGTTCCGACGGCGCCGACAACGAGATTGCCCCTGTTATCGTCGGCGGGCGGGATTCTTGCAAGCGCGTGGGGAATCGGTTCACCGTCGATCAGGAGAATGCGTTTGTCGCCCTCGCTAATCTCGGGGATATAGGCCTGCGCCATCGCAAACAGACAGCCGTTATCAGTCAGCGTTTCGAAAATGACGTTGGCATTGTTATCGCCCTGGCTAACGACAAAAACTGAGCGGCCGCCCATACCGTCCAGCGGCTTTACGACAATACGATTGTGCTCGGCAAGAAACGCCTTCATCTCCTGCATCGATCGTGTGACGAGTGTTTGTGGTGAGCAATCTGCGAACCATGCCGTGTACGCTTTTTCGTTCATGTCCCTTAAGGCTTGAGGACGATTAACAATAAGGGCGCCAGCTTCTTCGGCCCGTTCCAGAATGTAACTCGTGTAGACGTATTCCATGTCAAAGGGTGGGTCTTTTCGCATCAGGATGACGTCAAGGTCACCGAGGCTGATTTCCTGTGCGGCGCCGATCTCAAACCAGTTTTCGAGGTCGTCCTGCACCTGCAATATTCTTGACCTCGCAAAGGCATCGCCGCCCAGGAGTTTCAGGTCACCCTGCAACATATAGTGAATCTCGGCGCCCCGTCTTTTTGCTTCCAGCAGCATGGCGAGCGAGCTGTCTTTCTTTGGCGCAATATTCTCGATCGGGTCCATGACGACGCCGACGGAGATTCTCTTTTCTGGCATATCTGTGGCTCTGCTGGTCCTCAATAGCCGGTCGCTTGGTTGCTTGGCGGGATAACCGGGCTGCGCGTCAGGTCGCCAACTATACAGCGCCGGGGGCTTGTGCAATACCCGCGTGTATTCGCCACAATCCAGGCTTGGCCACGGGTTGCGTCGGCTCCTGCAGGAACCCGCATGGCAAGCGATGCCCGAATTCGAGCAATTTTTCGGCTGAATTTCGTCTCGCACGGCGGTTCCTGAAGCTGCCATCGACACGAGCAGGTTTGCTGCCTGAGGCGGGCGTCGTGGCGGCACTTTTGTCAATATGGTAAAAGTCGTTTTGCTCGTTCAGAATACGAGCACGTCCCGTATCAAATACGGGCATATCCTGGTAAAAATTATAGGCATACCAGGGTTTTGGAGTGAACGCGCGAACTCGGCAGAGCTCGCGATTGGGCGAGGAAAATCGGTGCCAGATAATACGTCTCGGAGTCTGAATGGCCTCAAGATTCTTGTCGTGGACGACAGTAAAACAATACGTCGTACGGCGGAAACTTTGCTATCCAAGGAGGGCTGCCAGGTATTCACGGCGATCGACGGTTTTGACGCGCTCTCGAAGATTGCAGACCATCAGCCTGATCTGATTTTTGTCGATATCATGATGCCGCGACTTGATGGTTATCAGACCTGCTCTCTGATCAAGCACAACAAGATTTACAAAAAAACACCCGTCATCATGTTGTCGAGCAAGGATGGACTTTTTGATCGCGCCCGGGGCCGAATTGTCGGCTCTGAACAGTACCTGACCAAGCCCTTCACGAAAGACGAATTACTCGGCGCTATTTCCAACCAGATTAACTAAAGGTTTTGCAATGGCAGTTGTTCTTATCATCGATGATTCGCCGACTGAACTGCACCTGTTCCAGAATATGCTGGAAAAGAGCGGCTTTCAGACGCTAGTGGCTGACAGTGGCGAAGATGGCATTCGTCAGGCACAGACTTCTCATCCGGACTGCATCTTGATGGATGTCATCATGCCCGGGATGAACGGTTTTCAGGCGACGCGCAAGCTGACACAGGATCCCGAGACCTCAAGGATTCCCGTGATCATCATTACAGCGAAAGACCAGGAGACGGACAAGATTTGGGGTATGCGCCAGGGTGCGGTCGAGTATCTCGTCAAACCTATTTCAGAAAAACAACTCGTTGCGAAAATTAACAGGGTAATGGCCGGCTGAATGAACGCAACGGCAGATCTGGCGGCGCTCATCACGCAGCCCTTTGAACTGCTCCAGGAGCTGGAACGCCGCAGCCGTGCCGCGCTCGCCGGCAAGGGAAGCGGGGCACTGCCTGCCGAATGGGTCGGCATCGGCTTTCGCATCGGTCAGGAGCAGTTCGTCGCGATCCGCGATCAGGTTCGTGAGGTGTTGATGTTACCCGACAGCATTACCCGCGTACCGGGCACGAAGCGATGGATACTTGGTGTCGCAAATCTTCGGGGCCATCTGCTGCCGCTGATTGACTTGAAAATGCTGCTCGGCAGCGGCCGTACGACTTTACGACGGAATACGCGGGTAATTTCGGTGCACCATCGCGAAATCCCCGCTGGACTGGTGGTCGATGAAGTCCTCGGTTTCCGGCGTTTTATGGACAGCGAATTCGTGAATAAGTGGCCGGAGACGATCGTCCGTTGTGATCGATTCCTGAAGGGCGCGTACCATCGGGGTCAGGACACCTGGCCGATCTTCGGACTGTACGATCTGATCGAAAGCAGCACATTTTTACAAGCGGCCGCCGAGTGAAGGCGCTATACGAAATTAACTGAATGTTGCAGAACCATGGCCCAAAAAACCGATAAATCACCAGCATTTGCAATCCTTGCAGTGACGATCGCATTACTCCTCGTCGCTGCAGCCGGATTCCTATACCTGCAGTCAATCGACGGGAACGGGTCAGACACCACCCGGCCCGAGTTTGCTGCATTGTCCCAGGCGATTCCGCTGCACGCCGGCAGCGCACTCGCAGGTACGCCGCGGGAATTTACGAGACTGGATACCGATTTGAAGCGCCTTGCCGAACTGCGACGTTCGTCATCGCGTGGCATTCCGGGTGGCAGCTCCGCATGGGATAGCCTGAAACAGCATGCGGAGGCGATTCTTTCGAAACGCGCCGATGTCGAAGCAGTGCAAGAGGCTTCCGCTGTCATTAAAGAGCATATGCCCATTATGGCCGAGCAAATCGACGGCCTGCTGGAGAGATCGAGCGCGACTGCGATCATCCAGGAATTCCAGCGGCGCGGCGCACAGCTCGTGCAGTCGCTGGACGGTCTCGCCGGGGCCCAGGATCCTGCAGCGGTCGCAACCACGGTCGCCGACGATGCGACGTACCTCCGGCTTGTCACCGATGCATTCTCGGGCGCCAGCACAAACCTTGACGTAGCTGCACTCGATGATGCGTTACGGGAAGTGTTCCTCGTGCCAATCATCAGCGAATTGACGAATATCGAAGAGCAGGTTAGCCGGATTGTCGCCAGCGCTCCGCAGCTGGCGGGCTTGGGGACCTCCAGTCAGGGCCTGTCGACAGTTGCCGCGTCTCTGTACGATGCAACGTTCTCAGCATCGAGTCCGGCCGTTGGTGGAGTACTCGCAAATCCGTTGATTCCCCTGGCTTGCGTAGGCGTAGCCCTCTTGTTGCTCGGCGGACTTGCGTATTTGCACTCAAAGGCGGCGGTATTCGAGCGCACGTCCAAGGTGCAGGCTGAGCAGAATGACCGCAACCAACAGGCGATTCTTCGCCTGCTCGATGAACTCGGGAGTCTGGCTGACGGAGACCTGACTGTTGAAGCAACAGTAACGGAAGATATTACGGGGGCGATCGCCGACTCAATTAATTACGCTATCGAAAAGCTCCGCGAACTGGTTGCGACGATCGATAAAACCGCGATCATGGTCGATTCGGCGGCCAAGCAAACCGAAAGCGCGGCCGGTCACATGGCAAGAGCCGCGGATGTTCAGGGCCGTGAGATCAATGCCGCAACCGAGTCGATCGTATCGATGGCCGCATCGATCGAAGAAGTATCCGGTAACGCGGAAAGGTCCTCGGACGTTGCTCGACACTCGGTCGATGTCGCACATAAAGGTGGAGAAGCTGTTCGGCGCACGATCGACGGCATGAATGCCATTCGCGAAACCATTCAGGAAACATCGAAGAGGATAAAGCGGCTCGGCGAAAGCTCACAGGAAATCGGCAATATTATCGAACTGATCAACGATATTGCCGAGCAGACAAACATTCTTGCATTGAATGCGTCGATTCAGGCGTCAATGGCTGGCGAAGCCGGCAGGGGATTCGCGGTTGTTGCCGATGAGGTTCAACGACTGGCGGAACGGTCGACCAATGCCACAAAGCAGATCGAGGTCCTGGTCCGCACAATTCAGTCGGACACGAATGAGGCCGTCGTTTCCATGGAACGCAGTACGACGGACGTGGTCGGTGGGGCGCTGCTTGCAGAGAATGCAGGTGCGGCGCTTGACGAGATCGAACAGGTCTCCAACCAGATCGCAAGTCTCGTGCAGAACATTTCGAGCTCGGCAAGGCAACAGGCTGAATCGGCGGCAGACGTAACGCGACGCACGAAGAAGCTGAAGGAAATCAGCCAACAGACCGCCAGGGCGACAAATGCGACAGCGGCATCGATTTCGAAATTGTCTGAACTGGCATCCCAGCTAAGACAGACGGTTGCTGGATTTACGCTGCCAGGTGCGGCGCTCGAGACCACCGCACTATCCAGTACGGCTTCACCAGTACCGCAGAGCGCATTGGAGGAGAAGGCTGCGGGCTGATATCTGATGAGTACCGACTCGAGTTTCCAGGAGCAGCTCAGCGACGTGAGCGCAGGCGAATTCGGTGCCAGTGCGCTGGCGATCGTCAACGAAGAGCTCATGGAGACGATTCGCAACGCACACCTTGCGCTCGAGGACTGTGTCGATGGCCGTGGTGGCTCTGCCGCGCTGGTCCGAAGCGGCCAGTTGCTACACCAGATCAATGGTGTGCTGAAGATGACCGAGACCTACGGCGCAGCCTTGCTGGCCGAGGAAATGGAAGCAGTCTGTGCTTACCTTGCCAACCTTCGTGCGGGCAAGGGCAGGGAGGACGGTCTCGACGCATTGACGCGGTCGATGGTACAGCTACCTATATATATCGAGCGTTTGATCGCCGGAGGCCGGGACATTGCGCTCGTTTTGTTGCCGATGTTGAACGATTTGCGTGCTGCCCGTGGCCGGCCGCTTCTTTCCGAAGGAACATTACTGCTCCTTAATCTCTCGCCCACCACCAAACCCGCCGGCAAGGAAGAAAGAGAAACGACCGGCGAAGATCCGCTAGTTGTCGCAACGAAACTGCGTCCGAAATTCCAGCTTGCGCTGCTTGGCTGGATTCAAGGTGGCGACGTAGAAAAATACTTAAAGACCTTATCCGATGTTGTGCTGGCACTCGAGAAATCGGCGAATCGCGACGATATGTATCAACTTTGGTGGGTTGCCGGCGGTGTTCTCGAGTCACTGCAAAACGGCGGACTGAAAACTTCGGTCGCGCTGAAAAGGCTGCTTGGTCAGATAGACAGGCAAATCAAGCTGCTGATTGATGAAGGCATTGAAGCTTTCGACAATCACCCGGTAACGGATCTCATGAATAATCTTCTCTATTACGTCGCGCGCTCAAGTAATGCGGGCGAACGTATTAGCGAAATTCGTGCGGCCTTCAACCTGGTTGAGTTGCTACCCGGCGACGAGCAGGTCGAACAAGCTCGCGAGAGTTTGTCGGCGCCCAGTGTCAAGCTGATGAAAACGGTCGCGGCGGCAATCAAGGAAGATCTTGGGAGGGTAAAGGACGTGCTGGACATTTACGTCCGCACCGGCATGAACAAGTCCTCCGAACTCGTGCCACAACTCGAATTGTTGAAGAAGATCAGCGACACGCTTGGTGTTCTGGGGCTCGGAGCATTGCGCGGTGACATCGAGTCTGAGATTGACAGGCTAAGAAATGTGGTTGCGAAAACCGGGGCGACCGATGAACAGACGATCATCGAAATTGCCACGACGCTTCTGAAAGTCGAAGATCGGCTTGATCAACAACTGGTTCACCTGATCGTCGCCAAGGTACCGGTGCAGGGCGAAGACGAACCGGAACTGCCGGAGGAGGAAAACGCTGATTACCGGCAGGTTGCCGAAGCGGTGATGCGTGAGAGCATTATCAATCTCGCACGAATCAAGGAAACGTTCAGCCAGAGCCTCGCATCGGGACGTGACTCGAAGGGGCTCGATAGTGTCCCGGCGCTGATTCGCGGCATCAAGGCCGGGCTGTTGATGTTGAACAAGACCCGCGCCATGGAAGTCGTCGACCGGGTCGGCAGATTGATTTGCCTGGCGCTCAAGGGTGGTGGTCCCGGCAGGCTCACGCAAAAAGAAACAGATCGACTGGCAGATGCCATCGTCAGCATCGAGTACTACATGGAGACAGTTAAGGCTGGCAGGAGAGAGCCATGGTACATGCTGGACAACGCGGAAGCCTGTCTGGTCGTATTGCGCGATCTCGAGCAGCGCCTCAAGAAAGAGGAACACTTGCAGGTACCGATCGCGCAAACGATGAAAATTGCCAAGTCGGACATGGATAAATTCGCTGCTGAACAACAGGCAGCCGCGGACAGTGCGCAGGGAAGTGCAGTCATGCCGATGCCGGTCATCGCGCCGGATGCCGAGCACCTCGATCCGGAACTGCTGGAATTGTTCATCGAAGAGGCCAAGGAAGAGATCGCGAGTGTCAAGCGCAACCTGCCGAAGTGGCAGGAGGCACCCGAAGACATGGAAACACTGATTACGGTTCGCCGCTCTTTTCACACCTTAAAGGGAAGCGGCCGGATGGTTGGGGCCGAGCGCATCGGCGAGTATTGCTGGAGCGTTGAAGGCCTTTTGAACAAGCTGATCAATCAGACGCTCGCGCGGACGCCGCCTATGGTTGACTTTATCGTGGAAGCTGTTGCAGCGGTGCCAGAGCTTGTCGAACAACTCGAAGTCGGTACGGAACCGACTTCGGACATCAATCTTCTGATAGCGCGAGCGAACGCGTTCGCCGAAGGCGACCCGAACGCGGCCGTCCTGACAATTGCAACGTCAGAACGTGAAGAGAAAGCGGCAGAGCTGGAAGGCCTCGAGATGGACCCGGTTCTGCTCGACATCTTTTCAAAAGAGACCGCGGGTCATCTCCAGGTCATTCGTGACTATGTCGAGGCGTGCAAAGGGCATCGTCCGCCGTTTCACGTTACGGACAAGTTGCACCGCGTCTGTCATACCTTGCACGGTAGTGCGAATATGGCGAACGTCGAACGCGGTGTTGCGGTAGCCGGCGCACTGAATCGGCTTGTCCGACGTGTCTATGATTACAAAGTAGGTTTTCTGCAGTCGGGCATCGATGCACTTCGTGCGGCAACGAAGGCTATCGAGACGATCGTCGGCGATATTAACCAGTCAGACCGCAAGCGATCCGACTTCGCTGTTCTGATCGAGCACCTCAATAACTTAACCAACGCGATCGAACCAGTCACTGTCACAGACATACCGGCAGAAGATAAGGTTGTCAAAACCGAGCCGCCTGTGGTCGAACAGCCGTTTGAGGCCGAATACGATGCAGAGATCGCCGCCATTTTCTCTGAAGAAGCTGCCGAACTCCTGGAGGCGGCGGACCAGGCCCTCGTGGACTGGTTTAAGAAGAAAGACAACCGCGAGCCTG
>JAZFPY010000320.1:0-3302 GCA_036444875.1 Woeseiaceae bacterium
TTGAAGTTATTCTCAAACAGTTCGATAACCCTGATGAAGTGACACACTTCGACAAGGGTAAATTTGAGACAGTGACCCTTGGAGGGTTGACCATCGGCAGAGCAACTTATCAGCCGGGTTGGAAATGGTCCGAGGACGTCGGACCCGGTATCGGCGAAAAATTTTGCACTGTTGAACATGTCGGCATGGTTGTGTCCGGGTGCGCGACCGCCGCTTTCCCTGATGGCAGAGTCACTGAGATGAAGGCTGGGGACCTGTTCTACGTACCGCCCGAGCCACATGACAGCTGGGTTGTCGGAGATGAACCCTATGTGTCGCTGCATTTTCTGGGCGCTACAAGGTATGCGAAATCACGTTAACCACAATCGAAAGGTGCATCTGCCGTGAATGAGTTCGTGCAAGCAATATCATTCCCCACGTTAGTCTGGGCCTTTGTTCCTGTAGCAGTTGTCGTCGGCGTACTCATGCGTTGGACGTCGGCTGCCCGGACTGCGGTGTATGCCATTGCACGTATGCTGATTCAGTTGCTGCTGATCGGTTATGTACTGGTATATATCTTCGAAGCTGACAAGGCGTGGGTTATCGTTCTTGTCCTGACTGTAATGCTCATTGCAGCCAGTGTGATCGCCATTCGGCCTATACGGAGCAAAGGGCCGAAAGTGCTGCGTAATGCGTTTGTCGCAATTCTGATCGGTGGCGTCCTGACGCTGGCGTTGGTTACACAGCTTGTCATTGCTGTCGAGCCCTGGTTCCTGCCTCGTTACGTAGTGCCCCTTGCCGGCATGGTTTTCGCCAGCTCAATGAATGCGGTCAGTCTGGCCGCGGAACGACTCGAGACGGAACTGGCCAGATCAGTCGGATTTGCCGAGGCAAGGGCGTCCGCACTTAACACTTGTCTGATCCCCCTTATCAATTCTCTTTTCGCCGTGGGCCTTGTGTCTCTGCCCGGCATGATGACCGGTCAGATATTATCCGGAGTCTCGCCGTTTGTTGCCGCCAAATATCAGATCGTCGTGATGTGCATGATCTTCGGCGCATCGGGCATCTCAGCCGCAATATATCTCTCCCTGGCCCAGCATCAGCATTGTTTTCGGCCCAAATACCCGGTCGCGTGAATGAAAGGTGCCTGTGACAGGGAAGTCGGATTATCCGGGTCGGGAGCTGCTGGCCGCTATGGCGAGGGCGATGAAGAAAGGCACGATACGCTCCGCGAAGTCGCCCGGTGTGGCCGGTAACCAGGAAATCAGCACTGTCAGTCCAAAACCGGTCAGCATTGCAGCGAGCGTGCCTCGGGCTGAGACTGACCTGCCCATCAGCCTCATTATAAGAATGGGGCCGAATGCCGCGCCAAGCGCCGACCAGGCGAAAAGCACCCGGGAAAAGATATCCGCACGCCAGACCAGGGCGAGAACAGTGGCCAGAACCAGTACGACGACGACTGTTGCGCGCGTTTTTTTCAGTCCACCATCAACATTTCCATCGGCGAGATTCCAGTCGTAGGAAATAGCCGATGCCGCGACGAGCAACTGGCTGTCTGCCGTCGACATGATTGCCGACAAAACAGCGGCGAGCATCACGCCCGCGACAACCGGCGGCAGCAACTCGCCGGCCACCTTGAACATCACCTGCTCCGAATCGCCGAGGTCGGCAAACAGCACTCTTGCTGAGAGGCCGAGCGTGAGCATGCCGGCGTAAACAATTACGGCCCAGGCCAAAGCAATTACGCGCCCTTGTCGAAGGCTCCTCTCATCCCTTAATGCCATGAAGCGATTGACGACGTGTGGCTGTCCCGGATAGCCAAGACCAATGCCGAGCAGGCCGAGTGCGAACAAAACTGCCATGACAGCGGAAAGCGGCCCGGTCGGGGAGCCCGCGTTCTTCGTAGCAACCAGACCGGCAAGCAAAGAATCGAAACCACCAACGGCGACCAATGCGACGACGGGCAGTACGATCGCCGCGGTAAGCATGAGCAGGCCCTGGACACTATCTGTCACGCTCACGGCCCAGAAACCACCAAGTAAAGTGTAAGCGAGGACGATGCCGGCGCCGATCAAAATACTGGTATGTATTGACATGGCAAAGGTCGATTCAAAAGCCTTGCCCGCAGCCTCGAATTGCGAAGCGATATAAAAAACGAAGCAGAAAACGATGATTGCGGCAGCAGCACGAAGAACGACGCGCCGTGAATCGCCCAGCCCAACCGGCGCAATAATCGCGCTCAGCGTTATGGCGCCCTCGCCGCCCGCCAGTTTCTGAAGCCGCGGCGCGATCCAGATCCAGTTAAGAAGAAAGCCGCCAACGGTCGCCGGAAATAACCAGAGAGCGGGCAGGCCCCATGCATAAGCCGCACCGCTGACACCAAGCAAGGTCCATGCTGACGAGGAACTCGCCGATGCGCTGATTGCCGCGATCCATGGCCCGAGTCCCCGTCCGGCCAGAAAGAAATCGGCCGCGTCCTTGTTACGTCTCCTTGCCCACAGGCCAACGCCGATTAACAAGGCGTTGTACAGGACCAGCGTTAGCAGAACAGCCGTTGTTCCGCCCATCTATTTTGCTGCCGGCATCAGGAGGGCCGCGTGATGGTCGGCTCAGCTACCGCTGGTACTGCCGGCTTGCCGACAAATTTATCCGCAACCATGTACATGAGCGCAATCGCCATCACTACGATGATGACGAAATCGAGTTTGCGCCCTGTCTGCATCGTTATCGACTTTTCACGATCGACATGCTTTTCGAGCTTGAGGCCCTCGGGCGTCAACTCGAAAGCCCAGGCAAAGACCAGCACCATCGGCAAGCCGAGAATGAGGAATAAAACGAAAATTTTCAGGGCCCAGTCGGGGGCACCGAGATACCCGGCGGCGAACTCTCCTACCTGCGCCAGCAACCAGCCGGCGACCACGTAAGCAATGCCCACGCGGACTACATTTCTACGTTTCAGTTCGGCGAAGAATGGCATTTGTTGTTATTGCTCTCCCCGGGGAAGCAGCGCACATGATACCCGTGAAATCGGGATCGAACCGCACTTTCCGTCCATTCAGACAGTGCATTTGCGGAGCTGCGCAGCAAAAAAGTGCGGTTCGACCCCAATTTCCGTTACCTTTTTGCCTATGGACGGCAGTAACAGTGGTTTGAATTAATTAGGAGATGTAATAGTTTTCAATGGTTTATCTTCTCAATATTTTTCTTTTTTAAATTTAGTCAGAAATTAGTCAGAATCGCAGGCGACAGAAAAATGCGATGAGGCGGGCGTTAAATATTATTTGACGCTGATTTCTAGGGGGGCTATGTTGACAGCGAGCCGA
>JAZFPY010000321.1:0-2086 GCA_036444875.1 Woeseiaceae bacterium
GTGTACTTCATCCGGGCCGTCAGCCAGTCTGAGAGTGCGCGCACCCGCCCACGCGGCGGCCAGGCCGAAATCACCGCTGACGCCGGCGCCGCCATGCACCTGAACCGCCCGGTCAATGACGCGTAGCGCCATCGACGGCGCAACCACTTTGATCATGGCTATTTCCGCGCGGGCGGCTTTGTTGCCGACCTTGTCCATCATATCGGCGGCATTCAGCGTCAGTAATCGCGCCTGGTCAATTTCGATCCGCGAGTTCGCGATCGCTTCCCGAATGACGCCCTGCTCCGACAGTTTCTTGCCGAATGCGACCCGGTCGGTTGCCCTCACGCACATGCTGTCGAGCGAGCGCTCCGCAAGCCCGATCAGACGCATGCAGTGATGGATTCGGCCCGGACCCAGGCGACCCTGTGCTATTTCAAAACCCCTCCCCTCGCCCAGCAACAGGTTGCTTGCCGGCACACGGACATTTTCAAACAGCATCTCGGCGTGCCCGTGAGGCGCGTCGTCAAATCCGTAGACCGTCAGTGGCCGGACGACAGTGACTCCGGGTGCCGCCAGCGGCACAAGAATCATTGACTGCTGACTGTGGCGTTCGGCTTGCCGATCGGTCTTGCCCATGAAGATCAGAATCTTGCAGCGCGGGTCCATCGCGCCGGATATCCACCACTTGCGACCGTTGATAACATAGGAGTCGCCGTCCTTGTCGATCGACGCTTGAATATTGGTCGCATCAGAAGATGCGACGCCCGGCTCTGTCATTGCGAACGCGGAACGGATTTCGCCCTTGAGGAGCGGCTCCAGCCAGGTTTTTTTCTGCTCGTCGGTGCCGTAACGAACCAGCACTTCCATGTTTCCGGTATCGGGCGCCGAACAATTGAATACCTCGGAGGCAATCAGCGAGCGACCCATGATCTCAGCCAGCGGGGCATATTCAAGGTTGCTTAAGCCCGCACCGTACTCGCTGTTCGGCAGAAACAGGTTCCAAAAACCTTCCTTGCGCGCTTTCTTTTTCAGATCTTCCATGACCGGCGGTATGGACCAGCGTGTTTCGCCACTGTCCAGGAACTGGAAGTATTCAGACTCTGCCGGATAGACATGGATCTGCATGAAGTCTTCAAGCTTCGCTCGAAGCCCTTTGACCTTGGTCGAATAGTCGAAATCCATAAACGCGAAACCCGCCGAAATTGATCTTGACACTGATATTAGGAAATTAACCGCGGCAGGATACCTATATATATGGCGCCGAACCAGCGCCATCTTTGGTCCGCGGCAGGCTGACTTGCAGAGCAACGCAAGGCAGAAATAGACTGGCACCGGATTCACCAGGACACTTTCAGGAGTGAGGCATTGTGAGAGCAGTACTTTGCAAAGAATTCGGACCGCCCGAGAACCTTGTCATTGAAGATATCGCCGAACCCCAATTGGACCGCGGTCAGGTACGAATCGCCATAAGAGCCTGTGGTGTGAATTTTCCCGACTTATTGATGATCGCCGGAAAGTATCAGCACCAGCCACCGATGCCGTTTTCTCCCGGCGCCGAGCTTGCCGGAGATGTTAGCGAGATTGCCAGTGACGTCGTAGATATCAAGCAGGGCCAAAGAGTCATTGCAGTGACGGGATTCGGCGGCATGGCTGAACAAATCTGTGTGCACGCCCAGAAAATAGTAGCGCTGCCCGATGCCATCGACTACGTGCCGGCAGCCGCGTTTCTGCTGGCCTACGGCACTGCCTACCACGCGCTCATGCAACGGGCAGAACTTCAGGCCGGTGAAACGCTCGCAGTGCTCGGCGCGGCCGGTGGTGTCGGGCTGGCCGCTGTCGAAATCGGCAAGCTGATGGGGGCGACGGTCATTGCAGCGGCGAGTACGACAGATAAGCTCGATCTCGCCGCCGAACACGGCGCAGATCACCTTATCAATTACACGAATACCAGTCTGAAGGACGGCATTCACAAGATGACTTCTGGCCACGGCGCTGACGTCATCTACGACCCGGTGGGCGGAGAGCTGTTCGAGCAGAGTCTCCGCGCGGTCGCATGGCGCGGGCGGGTGCTTGTTATTGGCTTTGCCAGTGGCCAGATTTCCAA
>JAZFPY010000322.1:0-3408 GCA_036444875.1 Woeseiaceae bacterium
TACATTCCGGCGATTACCCGGCCAAAGTCATCGACCTTGTTCCAATCCGTAAACTCGACTACTGCCCGGGGATCGGTCGGCCCTTTGGTCATCCACATGATGAATCTGATGACCTGGCGATCCCGGAATGTGTATATCGGATAGTCAATTTTTCCGGCAAAAACCGCTAATTTCTTTGGTTTCCAGGCAATTTGCCTGAGAAATTTTTCGACATAAGGGTTGGTTTCCGGCTCGTTTTTTTCCGGTTTGCGAGCAACGATATTTACCGAGAAAAAGGCATTCGGCTTACTGTCGAGAACAAGCTGATTTTTCCTGATGAATTCGTAAACTTGCGGGCGATGCTTGCCGTAACGAATACTCGCCCCGATCACGATTGTGTCAAAAGGGTCGAGTTCGATATCGGACTCATCATTGATGGACGCCAGAGTGACCTTGTGAGCCTGTCCTTCGATTACCCGCCCTATTCGCTCGCAGATCTTCTTCGTGTGCCCGTCTGTCGTGGAATAAGCAATCAGTATATTTGCCATTCTTGAACCCGATGTTTTCCAAGACGTCTGCCCGAACCGCCCCGGGTATTCCGGTGACTCGTTTGTGTGAGTCAAGCCGCTTCAGCTTGGTCCTCCATTTGATCATAGTATGCCTGTTCGAGTTCGGCCGGTGGAACATTGCCGATCGATTCGAATAGACGTCGATTGTTGAACCAGTCCACCCATTCCAGGGTCGCGTATTCGATTGCATCGATATGTCGCCACGGTCCACGTGCTCGTATGACCTCCGTTTTGTAAAGGCCGATGATCATTTCTGCTAGAGCGTTATCGTAGGAGTCGCCGACACTGCCCACCGATGATTCGATGCCAGCCTCAGCAAGTCGTTCCGTGTAGCGCATCGACAAGTAGCGGCCGCCGCGGTCGCTGTGGTGCACAAGATCTTTGGTGCCGGTTCGTGAGTACAGTGCCCGCTCGAGCGCATCCAGTACGAGATCGGTCTTAAACGAGTTCCAAACGCGCCAGCCGACGATACGACGGGCGAACACATCAATCACAAAGGCCACGCAGACCACGCCTCGCCAGGTCGCGACATAGGTGATATCGGCAAACCACAGTTCGTTGGGGCGCGCCGCTGTAAACTTACGTTGCACAAGATCGGCAGGCCGAGCGGAATCTGCGCTCCATATGGCGTCGGAACCAAAACGCGGCTTAGCTGATCCGGGTCGTCCCTGAGATCCCGTGGATAGCGAAGTCACAGGATAACGCTCGAGTCCTGCCACGGTTTCTGTAATTCGCATTCCGCCGATTGCGGACATGATGACATCCTGAACGTCCCCGACTGTCAGTCTCAAAGCAGGTGCGGCTCATTGTGATGACAGCCATGTCTACGATGGTGGGGCTGATTTCGATCATGCTGAGCGGTGCAACCGGATCGGATGTCACACACCGCATTGCCGCGCCCATGCTGGGCGGGATGCTGACGGTGCTGATTCTCAACCTGTTGGTGTTACCGGTGATATACAGCCTGGTGCTTCAGTTCCAGGAGAGGAGATTGAAATAAAAACATTTGGGCCACAGACCTAAGCCACAGGCTCGCCGCGAGGGCATGCGCGCTCACGGTAGTCATGCGAGCTACAGTGGGGGTGAAGAGAGTGGCTAGCTCCACGCGAGCAGTCTGGATACGCGATAACTCACAGGACGTCTCGATTCATGCAAAAGTCGAATCCTTGCCATCGCTCACCAGTTGTGGAAATCCTCGAGGGCGTGTTGCACCAGTTTAGTCAAAGCGCATTGGGAGCCCCATCTTCGAATCATCTTATGCGGCGTGGCCGCGTTATTACCATTCTGTCTGAGTGGTTGTTTGCGTTCGACCTTCAATCCGTCTAACCTGATTTCGATGAAATCAGGGGGCATGATCTTCATTTATCTGCTATTGGCGGCAGTTCTCTGCTCGTCCTGGGCCGGTGTGGCCGATCCGTGCGGGGAGCTTGGGAACGAAGACCATACGGCTCATGCCGTAGCGCAGGATTCGTCCGGTCACCAGCATGGTCAAGCCCGGGAATATCAGCCGGAGGACGTTGATTGCCCGTGCTGCGATGACTGCGTAACCGCCTGTGTTTTATCAGCTTGCAACCCGGCAACAATCGCTTTTGCAGCGCCCGAAGCAAGTTATGCCGGATCCAATCGTTTCGTTCGACTCGTGACCCTCTTTCACGACGGACCTCCTGTTCATCCTCCTTTCCGACCACCCATATAACAAGCGTAATCGAGCCCTGCGTGGCGCGCGGCCGGACGCCTGCGGCATCGTCGCATCGTCTTCCCGATTTACGATACCGCAGCGGTGAAGTATTGCGATAGGTGCCCGTACCGACGCAAATGTTGTGACGAGACATTGAGGACATTAGGAATATTATCAAGACTTTATTTTCGGGCAGGGCGATTACGACCCTGCTCATGGTTTTTTCCGCCTATGCGCCTCCGGATACTGATGTTGAGAGCTTAGACCGGCCTGACAGGCGAACGGACGAAGGAGAGAATAATGAAAACCCCTAGAGTGATTTTTGTTTTCGTCATTATTGGTGTTGTTGCCACCATGGGCTTCGTTTATTCCGGCTTTTATGACGTGAGCGCGAGTTCACCGCATAGCGGCATGGTCAACTGGCTGCTGTCGACAACGGCGCGTGCCTCGATCGAGCGCCACGCCAAAGGAGTCGAGGTTCCCGGCCTTGGAGACGAAGCACTCGCACTCGCGGGTGTCAATGATTTCGATTCCATGTGCAAAGGTTGCCATGGCGCACCGGGCCAGGATCCGGAGGCGATGGGCCAAGGCCTTAATCCGCCGGCACCAGATCTTGCTGTATCTGCAGCGGATATGACGCCCGCCGAATTATTCTGGGTAACCAAGAATGGCATTAAAATGACCGGTATGCCGGCATGGGGCGCAACACATGATGATGATGCGATATGGCCAGTTGTCGCGCTTTTGCAGAAGCTGCCAGACCTCGATGCTGCTGGTTACCAGACCTTGCTGGCCAGTGCAGCAGGATTCGGACACCACGCCGACAATGCAGCGGACGATGAACTTGCTCACGCATCAGGCGATCATGCCAGCGATGATGCCGACCATGACGCCAAAGAATCTGACGGCCAGCAACACGATGAATCGGAGCAGCGGGATGACGCTCCACAGGTACAAGAGGAACATGATCACAGTACTCATGAACATTAGTCCCGTTTATATTGAGGCAGCACGATGAATGATGAGAAGAGAATTTTGCTGTCTGCAAATACGGCACTCATGTCACGACGCAGGTTTGTAACCGGAGCAGCTGCGGGCGGTGCGTTGCTAGGTCTTGGGCTCTCGTCACAATCGTCATATGCGGCCGCTTCGACCCGACAGTCGATTGCCACTCTTCGCGGT
>JAZFPY010000323.1:0-2593 GCA_036444875.1 Woeseiaceae bacterium
GGCGCTTCCGCTTTGAGGTCTCGCGGGATAAGCGCTTCATATGGCGCTTCACAGCTGCCGCCTTCTTACGTTTGCGTTCCTGGGTTGGCTTCTCGTAAAACTCACGACGGCGGAGCTCGGTCAGCACCCCCGCTTTTTCGCAGGCGCGCTTGAACCGACGCAGGGCGGCGTCGAAATACTCATTTTCTTTTATTCGGACACTCGGCATACAAATACATTTATCAGTTCAGATACAAAGAAACCCGGCACAGGGGCCGGGACGCGACCAACCATACTATCTGTAGAAGGTGCATATTGCAAAGCATTGAGGCCCATTCCCGGACGTTTCCTGGGGTATGATGCGGCGCCTATGAAGGTGCTCGGCTTGGAAACCAGTTGTGATGAGACCGGAGTTGCGGTCTTCGACTCCGACCGCGGCCTCCTTGCACAGGCGCTGCACAGCCAGATTGACCTGCACAAGGTTTATGGAGGCGTTGTGCCCGAAATTGCGTCACGGGACCATATTCGCCGCTTGCTGCCTCTGATCAAGAACGTGCTCAGGGACGCCGGCATCGAGCGACCTGACGCAGTTGCTTATACAGCCGGGCCCGGTCTCGTCGGTGCGCTGATGGTTGGTAGTGGTCTGGCGAACGGGCTGGGCCTGGCCTGGAGCTGCCCGGTCATACGAATACATCATATGGAAGGCCATTTGCTCGCGCCAATGCTTGAAGAGGATGCGCCCGCGTACCCGTTTCTGGCGCTCCTGGTGTCCGGCGGCCACACCTTGCTCGTTGCTGTGAAAGGGCTGGGGCTTTACGACGTGCTTGGCAGGACCCTCGATGATGCCGTCGGCGAGGCTTTTGATAAGACAGCGAAACTCCTCGGTCTCGATTACCCGGGCGGGCCGGCGCTGGCGGCGCTCGCGGAAAACGGTGATCCGCAGGCGTACGCGTTCCCGCGCCCCATGCTGAAAAGCCCAGGCCTCGATTTCAGTTTTAGCGGATTGAAGACAGCGGTGATGTTGCAAGTCAAAAAATCGGCGGAGGAAGGCAACACAGATCACGTGCGGGCCGATATCGCCGCGTCATTTCAATGCGCTGCGATTGATACGCTTGTCACGCGGTCTATTCAGGCCGCAAAGCAGACAAGCCTCGATCGAATCGTCGTCGCCGGCGGGGTAGGCGCTAATTTGCATTTGCGAGAGGAGTTGGCTGAGCGGTTTGGCGGACGAGTTTATTATCCGCGACCGGAGTTTTGTACGGACAACGGCGCGATGATTGCAATCGCCGGTGCGCTCAGGCTTGCCGACGGGTCGCAACCAGCTACTATTCACGCGACCGCTCGATGGTCCCTGGAAACGTTAACACCGCCCGGCTCGGCAAACCCGGCCTAGTGGTCCAACAAGGCCATATTGATGGACACCATTTTTCTGCATGATTTGAGAGTCGAGACCGTGGTTGGCGTCGGGGACTGGGAACGGAAGATTCGCCAGACGGTCAGCATCGATCTGGAAATGGGACGGGACATCAGGCGTGCTGCAGAGTCAGACAGCATAGACGATACACTCAATTACAAGCTCGTTGCCAAACGCGTGCAGCAATTCGTTGCTGGATCGAGCTTTCAGCTCGTCGAAACGCTGGCTGAAAGGATCGCCGAAATAGTCCTGAAGGAATTCGATGTGCCATGGGTCGAGGTTCGCGTGAACAAGCCGGGCGCAATCCGCGGGGCAAGAGACGTCGGCGTAAAGATTCGTCGCGAAAAAAACGAGTAAAAAAGTGCCAACTGTCTATCTCGGTCTCGGCAGCAACATCGAGCCACAAAAAAATCTGGGCCTGGCGCTCCGAGAGCTCGAGACACGGTTTGGTCAGCTCGAGCGGTCCTCCGTGTATCGAAGCAAAGCGTATGGCTTCGACGGTGATGATTTCCTCAATATGGTCGTCGGTCTGGAGACCAGCCTCCCGCCGAGCGAAATCCACGATCAAGCTGAGGAAATACAAAGAATGGCCGGCCGGGACGAGTCTGCGCGAGGATATTCGCCGCGAGCGCTCGATATTGACCTGTTGCTCTATGGCGATCTGATCGTGGACGAGCCGCCGATCCGCTTGCCGCGGCCTGATGTACTGCGCTTCAGTTTCGTGCTGGGCCCATTGGCCGAGATTGCGCCGAAACTTTTGCATCCTGAAACACGTCAAAGCTACCAGGACCACTGGGACAAATTTGACGCAGGCCGTCATCCAATAACGCCGGCAAGCGTTATTTTGTAACAAGCGGCCAGACACTACTTGCCGGGGCATTCTAGTCGGGGACAGACCCCGGGACAGACCCGGGGTCTGTCCCGGTTACCATCCGATACTGCGGCCACCGTCGACCACAATGATCTGTCCGGTCACATAATCGGCATCGCGAACGAGATAGAGCACGCAAGCGGCGATATCGTCTGGATCGCCCGGCCGCTTGAGCGGAATCTGACCCACGATACTTTTCTTGATTGACTCGTTAATGCCTTCCTTGGGCCACAGGATGGCGCCGGGCGCCACGCCATTTACACGGACCTCTGGGGCCATGTCTTTTGCCAGAGATCGCGTAAGCGCGGAGAGGCCAGCCTTCGTTAAAG
>JAZFPY010000324.1:0-8194 GCA_036444875.1 Woeseiaceae bacterium
TGCGTTGCGAATTTGCCTGAATAAGATTCTGATCGACTGTTCCTGCTCTGGCTCTCACCGATATCACCACGCTCGCATTGTTTTGCAGACGATTATAGCAACCTGAGCCGATGCCTATCTGTGCTAGTCGGTATCTGATCTGACAAACCGTGTCCGATTCGATCAAAACTCAATGACCGCTTTCACTAACAGCGGTCGGTCAGTTGGCTCGCCAAATGCTGCTGTCACGGGTCATTTCATCGTTCGCTCCCAGACGCCGGACACGAACTTTCTTTCCGTAACAAATGCTGCGTCAGGCACCAGTGGCGGCTGCTCATCCAGAGCGAGGCGATGCAACCGCAAGCGGTACTCCTTATATATGTTCTGCAGGCCCACGACATCCTTCTCCGTCAGGCATGCTGCCGCTGCAAGAGTTCCAAGTTGCCGTATGTTGTCTGAATAATGAATTACGGCAGGATGCAGCCTGGCGTTCCTGAGAACGTGGTATTGAACGATGAACTCGATATCGCCAATGCCACCCTCGCCCTGTTTGAGATCGAATAATTCGGCATTGCTCTGGTCCAGTTGCTTCCGCATTTTTCGCCGCATCGACGTAACGTCTTCCAACAAACTCTCCTGACGTACGCGGTTCCTCAGCGTCTCGGCCCGTATTCTTTCGAATTCCCTGGCTACCTGGGCGCTGCCGGCGACGGGCCGGCTGCGCAGGAGGGCCTGGTGCTCCCAGGTCCACGCGTTCTCCTCCTGATACCGCTCGAACGCTTCGACACTCGTTACCAGAAGTCCGGACCGTCCGCTGGGACGCAGGCGAGTGTCGACTTCGTAAAGCGCACCCGTGCCGGTTTGTATCGTCAGAAAGTGCACCAGTCGGCGGACCAGACGGCCGAAGAAAACACTCGTTTCAATCGGTTTTTCACCGTTCGTCATTTGCTCGGAATCGTCCCAACGCCCTGACTCGTGGAGGAAAACGAGATCGAGATCCGACCGGTACGACAATTCTATGCCGCCGAACTTGCCGTAAGCGATAACACCGAATCCGGCAACCCGGCTGGCCTTGCTATCGCCGTAACATGGCTCACCGTGCTTCTCGACGAGATCGGCATAAGCCAGTTTCAGTGCCTCTTTCAAAACCAGTTCCGCGAGGTCGGTCAGGCGGTCGCTGACTTTCATGATCTGCAGCTTGCCGCTGAAATCGGCGACCGCAACGCGAAACAGACTTGCCCGCTGAAACTGTCCGAGCGTCTCTATGAGATGCTCGCTGTCCATCTCGTCAAGACGGGCGACACGTTGATCCAGTTCCTCTGCCATTTCGCTTGCCGAAAGCGAAGCCGAAAACAGGCGCGGGTCGAGTAACTCATCCATCAACAGAGGAAGACGGCTGATCTCCTCGGCAAGATAAGCGCTGCTCTCACACAGGTTCACCAGCCTCTCCAGAGCAGCCGGATTTTCGTTCAGCAAAGCGACGTAAGCGCTGCGCCGCAATATTCGCTCGACGATATTGAGTACTCTGCCGAGCACCCGCGATGGACGAGGCTTGTCCCGTAGCTGAACCAGCAGCTTCGGCATGAGCTGTTCCAGCCGTTGACGGGCGACCTTGTCGATTTGCAGCGTCGGAGGAGCATGCTGGAAATTCACCACAGTTGCCGATAGTTCCTCCGCCTCAGCGAAGCCTTGTTGTTCCAATAGTTCCCGCCACTGGGCGGCCGTAGACGATGACATCCAGTATTCAGAAAATGTCGTTGCGGCCGTGGACTGCGATTCGGGACGTTTATTCCTGAATGCCACGTTTTCGAATTGCCTGCTGACATTGCTGCGATGCATATCGAGCTCTGCAACCAGCTTGTCCCAGTCCGGATAATTCATCGCCAGGCAAAGTCGTGCCCTGTCCGTGGGATCGATCGGAAGATCGTGCGACTGCTGGTCCCGTATGGCCTGAATGAAATTTTCGAGGCGCCGCAAAAAGGTGTAGGCATTGAGAAGCTCGGCGACCGATGCTTCCGAAAGCCCGAGATTATTGGCGAGACGGGGCAGCGCGACCTGCAACTCGGGGCTGCGCAGTCGCCTGTCGCTCCCGCCGCGAACGAGTTGCAACGATTGTGCGATGAATTCAATTTCCCTGATGCCGCCGGGGCCGAGCTTGATGTTGGATGCCAGCTCCTTCTTCTGACCCTCTGCAGCGATAAGCGCCTGCATGTCACGCAGCGATTCGAATACACCGAAATCCAGGTAGCGCCGATAAACGAACGGCTCAATCATGTTGCTCATGAGTTCTTCGGCAACTGCCTCGCTGACCAGCGGACCCGTAATCCGGGCCTTGATGTAGGCGTATCGCTCCCAGCTCCTGCCATGCTGTGGCAGGTAGGATTCCAGGGCGGCAAAACTCACCACCGGCGGGCCGCTGTCGCCAAACGGCCGGAGCCTGGTGTCGACCCTGAATACGAAGCCGTCAGCCGTCACCTCGTCAAGCAAAGCTACGATTTGCTGAGTCAGGCGAGTGAAGTATTCATGCGCGCTGAGAGGGCGCTTGCCATCAGTTTCTCCATCGTCGGTGTACAGGAAAATCAGATCAACATCGGAGGAGAAATTCAGCTCCCGACCACCAAGCTTGCCCATTGCAAGTACTACGACGGGTATCTCTGCCCGGTGCTCATTTCGCGGAATTCCAAACCGTTCCTGCATTATTCGCGTTGCATACTTCGTGCAGGCAGCGATCAAGCCGTCGGCAAGATCGGACAATGCCTGCAAAGTCTCGTTGAGACTTGCCGCCCCGCAGATATCGCGCCACAGCACATGCAAAAGCCACCGGTCGCGGAACCGTCTGAGGCGGCTCTTGACGATATCGATGTCATCCATACATCCGGATATCTCGCTCTCAAATGCGCGCAGGGCCTTTCTGTCCGGAGCCTGCAGGAATGCACCGTCGTCCCGGCAGGACAGGACCCAGGGCCATTCCCGGACGATCGTATTCGCCGCGAACTCGCTGCAGGCAACAAGCTTGGTCATCCCGGCAAGGAAGTCATCCGGGGAACTGAATCGAGCGGCGCTGGCTGGATGAGACGATTCGAGCCGGTCAAGCCAAAGCGGCAGGACGTCGCTGAACTCGTCGGGCAGGCTCGAGATCAGCTGCTTGAGCTTCTTGTTGGCTGGCGGCTTCATCGCGGCCAGTCTATCGGAATAGCCGCCAGATGCAGCACTCCGCCCCACTCCTTTTCAACGAGCGTGTCAGGTCTTATTCGTAATTACCCGGTCGACGACTGCGTCTCGCTGGTCAGGTCTCGCAGGACGTCATCGACAGCGCTGGGTTTGCCGATAGCATAGCCCTGCGCGAAGTCGACACCGATTTTTCTGACAAGCGACATGGTCTTTTGACTTTCCACGTACTCGGCCACGGTCTTGAGTTTCATCACTTTGGCTACTTGTGTAATAGCAGCCACCATTGACTCCGAAATCCTGTTGTCAGTGATATCGCGGATAAAACTGCCGTCGATTTTCAAAGTATCGACCTGGAAATTCTTGAGATAGGCAAATGAACTCAACCCGGCGCCGAAATCATCGAGTGAGAAACTGCATCCACGCTTGCGCAATGCATCAATGAAGGCCTGAGCTTTCTTGAGGTTGGATACCGCCGCGGATTCCGTGACCTCAAAGCAGAGCGATGCAGCGGGGACACCGCTGGACTCAATTTCTTCCTCGATAAACTTGAGAATCTCGTCATCACCCAGGGACTGGCCTGACAGATTTATCGCAAAACTTGCCCCTGTCGCCTTGAGATATTCTGCGTGCTCGCCGAGTTTGGACAATGTTGTCGAAACGACCCATCGATCGATCTGCGGCATAAGCTGATAACGCTCGGCGGCAGAGAAGAAGGCCTCGGATGACACCTTCAGGCCTTTGCTGTCCTTCATTCTCAAAAGAATCTCGAAGTAACTATGATCGTCGTTATCCGTCAATGAGACGATGGCTTGCGCCTGAAGCTCAAAGCCGTCCGCGTCGAGTGCCTTTTGAATTTCCGAGACGAGATGCATGTCATCGTAGCGGCGAATGATGCTCTGGTTCTCCTGATCATAGACTTCGACACGATCACGACCGTGGTCTTTCGCAGAGTCGCAGGCAATTCGGGCAGCCGTCAACACGTCCGCCACATCAGAGGCCTTAGCCTTAAAACTGGCAACCCCGATGCTGACTGTGACCTGCAAGGACCTGTCTCCCTGCAGATATCGAAGTTGTTCTCCTTTCTTGCGCACGGCCGTGGTCATATCGAGCGCTTGATCGACCGTACTGTGTGTCAGCAGAATGGCGAAATCATCGCCCGTGAGGCGGGTTGCCACGGCATTCTTGGACAATACGTCCTCGAGCATCTGCGCAAAGCGAATAATGACTTCGTCACCGGCTTCCCGTCCGAATGTGTTATTGACGAGCTGAAGGTTGTCCAGGTCCAAATAAATAATCTGATGTTCGTCACCACTGTCCTTGAGTGATTTCATCGATTCATGCAGTTGCGCCTCGAATCCCGAGCGGTTCATGAGGCCGGTCATCACGTCGAAAGACTGCTCAATGACGTATTCCACCTTGCGTACGATATGTGACATGAAACGCATGTGCGATTTGTCGAACAGTGTGTTGTTGACGCGCCCAAGCTGGGCCAGCACGCCCTCGACATTGCCGCCCCTGTCGATGAGCGGGCACAACATCGCCTGGTAACCCTGGTCGGCAATATTGGTCGAACCCTCTACCGGCGGCACTTCAAACACTAGCGGCGCTCGGTGACCTTCGAGCTTCGGGAACAGCTTCTCGATAATATACTTGTCCAGTACTTTCCTGTTTACGTGCTTCCAGCTCGAGTGTGTAGCACTGATCCGGATTCGTTTGGACGGCAAAAGCAGAACACTGTAGGCAATGCCAAGAAAGCGGCCGCTTTGGCCGATTAGCTGTGCGAGACTTGCGTGGCTGCGTGATACGCCATGGATTTTCTCATCGACTTTGTAAACGAGTTCGAGTTCATTCTCGGCGAGGTCGGCCCGGCTCACAAGCTCGTCGAGCTGTTGATTGAGACGCAGGTTCTCGCCGATGACCTGCACCGCCGGGAGCAGAATGCTTATCAACAGACTCGGATTGAACGAGGAGGACTTGCCTGCATTCCTGGAGAACACGCTTACGAGCAGGCCAAGCCCTTTATCCGTACCGCCATAGACCGGCAACACGAGCAAAGTTCGGCCGGAGGCCAGCGTGCGGCGCAGAAGACTCGAATCAGGGAGAATTCCCGCGACAACGTCGTCGGGCAATTCCGTAACGTAGTCGTCGATCTCATAATCGTCGACGCCCTCACTGCTCCAGACACAGCTCCTCGAGAGATCATAAAAACAAAAGCGCTGTGCACGGGGCACCAGAGACTGCAGCAGTCCCTTGGCCGAGTCGATATTTCTACCCGTTATGATGTTGTGCACGTCTGCGAACATAGGCGAGTGTCGCTCTCTGGCCCGGCCGGGAAAGCCCCTGTATTCGGGAACCACCGCACAATGCCATGCAACGACGGAAATCGCTGTGACTCATGTCTCAGGTGAAACGAATTTCTCCTTTTTTTTCAGTAAATTACACGAAACAAAGCCCGGTGGCGCTGGCATTCGCGCCGACCGGGCCTGATGATCGAGCAGCTGTTAAGCGCTTATCGATTCGAGCCAGTCGTCGTCCGACCCCTCGTTGACTCCTTCAAACAGGGGCGTACTCAGGTACCGCTCGCCGGTATCCGGCAACATCGTAAGGAAGACGGAGCCTTTTTCGGCTTTCTCGGCAACCTGAAACGCGGCTGCCAGGGTGGCGCCGGAGGAGATGCCGACGAAAATACCTTCTTCTGCCGCCAGTTGTCGCGATACGTCGATTGCCCGCTCGTCCGTCACCGGAACGAGTTCATCAAAGATCTCACGGTTCAGCACATCGGGAATGAAATCGGGTGTCCAGCCCTGAATCTTGTGTGGATTCCAGTCGCATCCTGCGAGCAGTGACGCACCAGCAGGCTCGGTCGCGACGATTGTTACTTCGGGCCGTGCGAGCTTGATGACTTCCCCGGCACCGGTCATCGTGCCGCCCGTGCCGTAGCCGGTGACCCAGTAGTCGAGCCGCCTGTTCGCGAAATCTGTGAGAATCTCAGGCCCTGTCGTGTTGCGGTGATATTCCGGGTTGGCCGGGTTTTCGAATTGTCTTGCCAGGAACCAACCATATTTTTCTGCCAGTTCCTCCGCCTTTTTCACCATGCCGGTGCCCCTTTCGGCGGCGGGCGTCAGAATGACTTTGGCACCAAGACCGCGCATGATCTTGCGCCGTTCAATGGAAAAGGAATCCGCCATTGTTGCGACGAACGGATAACCCTTCGCCGCACAGACCATCGCGAGCGAGATCCCGGTATTCCCTGACGTTGCTTCTACAACTGTCTGGCCGGGCTCAATGGTGCCGCGTTTTTCCGCATCGTTAATGATTGCAATTGCGAGCCGGTCTTTGACCGACGCCATCGGATTGAACGACTCCACCTTCACGAACATTTCCATGTGATCCGGAGCAATTCGGTTGAGGCGTACGATCGGTGTGCCTCCAATCGTGTCGAGGATGTTGTCGTAAATCATTTGCCTGTCCTTTTTGATAAAACTCGAGATTTTATTATTCGATCGAGGAATCTGCGCGGTAGGAATATCCGTCGTGAGGCCGCTTTTTCGATCTTTTGTGGCGCATAGCGGGACTACGTAGCGAAAAAGCGCGTAATAACAGGCCGCTGTGACGCTTTTGCGGCAGGAATACTTTCTACCGCACACACTCCTGATAGCCCTGTATATCAGAAAACTGCGACAGGAACCGGCGCCTCAAGGACCTGTGCGACAGCTTGACCTTCAAACCACCCGCGACCGACACCGAATCCAGCAACTTCGCCGACGATCAAGAGCGCCGGCGCGACAACGTCATGTTGTTCTGCCAGGTTGGTCAGGTTTTCGAGAGTGCCGTGTATGACTCTCTGATCGTCGCTCGTGCCGCGTTCTATGATTGCAATCGGCGTGTCCGGTGACCGTCCGTATTCGACAAGTTTGCTCTGAATATCCGGGAAACGGCGAACGGCCATGTACAGCGCCAGCGTTTGTCTGTCGCGCGCCAGCGAAGGCCAGTCGAGCCGGTCCACTGAGTCCTTTCCGTGCGCCGTCAGGAGCACGACGGACTGTGCCAAAGCCCGGTGGGTTAACGGTATACCTGCATACGCCGCGCAACCGGCCGCGGCCGTGATACCAGGAACTACCTGGTAGCGAATTTCAGCTCTCGCAAGCGCCTCCATCTCTTCGCCACCGCGGCCAAATATAAAAGGATCGCCGCCTTTGAGCCGACAAACTCTCTTGCCGTCGCGTACCAGGCGTATCAGCAGCTCGTTGATTTCTTCCTGTGTCGTGGATATGCATCCGGGGGCCTTACCCACAGAGATTTTCTCGGCGTCGCGTCTTGCCAGTGCAAGTACTTCGTCGGATACGAGACGGTCGTGCACAATAACATCCGCCCGCTGCATGAGTTGCAATGCCCGCATCGTCAGCAAACCGGGGTCACCGGGTCCTGCACCAACGAGCCAGACCTCGCCTTCTTTCTTCTGCGCTCGCGTTGCTGCTTCGAGCAGGGCAGCGATGTTTCTTCTTGCAGACTGTGGTCGACCGGCGAGCACGTCATCATAAACGGCGCCATCGAACACCTGCTCCCAGAATCGGCGTCGGCTTAAAAGATCGTCAATTCGATTCTTGACGCGGTCCCGCCATGCGGAAGCCAGGGTGGCGAGATGACCGAGACGCGCCGGCAGAATTGTTTCAATCTGTGTGCGGATTTTGCGCGCCAGCAACGGCGCCGCACCGCCGCTCGATACCGCCACGATAACGGGGCTCCGGTCAATGATTGCAGGTGTAACATAACTGCACAGCCCTTTATCATCGACGGAATTGCAAAAGATCCGCGCTGCGTTTGCGGCTTCGAAGACCTGAGAGCCAAGCTCGGGATCGTCGCTGGCATTGACGACCAGCCAGTGGCCATGCACATCTGACGGAGTAAAACGGCCAACACGATGAGTAATTCGTCCTGAGGTGACGTATCGCTTGAGTAGCGGGCAGATCTCTGGCGCCACAACTGTCAGCCGGGCACCCGCAGCCAGCAGCAAATCCGCCTTGCGTGACGCCACGACGCCGCC
>JAZFPY010000325.1:0-6713 GCA_036444875.1 Woeseiaceae bacterium
CCCTGTCGTTTGTAGGTACAAGCGCGAATTGTTTTTCCCGTCCGTCAGGCGGACAGTACACGTGGAGGTTTAAAGCCATGTGTCTCATGTTTAGTTTTGTGCCCGCCACTTTCTGGGTGGTTGTCGGCTATTTCGTCTTATTCTCGTCAGCCAGGGCAGAAGGCCGGGTGAGGACGTTCGGGCAGGTGCTTGCAGTCTGGGTATTCGTGCTTGCCGTGCTGATTCCGGTTGCAGCTGCGTATGTCACGTTCGCCGGTCTCTGTCCGATCGATGCACTGATGCAGACGACGGAGTGAGGGGTTTCGAAATGATGAAGCAAATGACGGAAAAGTGTTGCGGCCTGCGAAGAAAGACTGACATATTGCTCTATTAAGATTTTTGATTTCGGATAGTGCCGAGCCCATAGGGTCGGTAATCAGACTTCAGTAATACTCAGTTTCCCGAGCTTCGGCGTTTTCTTGTGCTGGTGATCCTGCATGCGGCGCAGGATGTTATCGAGCATTTTTATTGCGGCCAGAATGTGGGGACCTTTGTTGAGCATCACGCAATCAGCGCGCTGCGACATTGCGGCACCCGCTATGAGAGTTCCGTCTTTACGGCTGACTATTGCGACGTACATTACTCGTGCTGCTGCAAAGAGCAATCATTGTGATGGTGCCGGTGACCCCGCAACAGATATCTGTCGGTTGTGCTTGTACCGCCACCAAATTCGGTAACCCAATAACAGGGCAAGGATAAGCGCGTAGATCAGGGGATCCATAACATCCAGTTTGACCTGCCACCAATAATGCCAGACGCCCAGAAATCCGACGACGTAAACGCCGTAGTGAATCTTCTGCCAGCGTTTGCCAAGGCGTCTGCGCATGCCGTTCGTCGATGTCGACGCCATTGCAATGAGAATGAGAAAGGCAGTGAAGCCGATCGTGATGAACGGCCTTTCGAAAATATCTTCTTTTATAGCAGAAAGAAGCAGGCTCTGATCAAGAATGAGCCAGGTCAGGAAATGCATCAGAATATAAAAGAAGGCGAATAATCCGAGCATGCGCCGAAAACGTGTGAGCCAGTTTCGACCGGTGATGTGCCTGAGCGGCGTCACGCAAAGTGTAATCAGGACGAATCTGAGACCCCAGTACCCAAACCGGTCCTGGATTTCCTCGATCGGGTTGGCGCCGAGACGCCCTGTTATTTCGAAGGCATCGGTGAAAACCAGGGTCACCGGGATAATGCATAACGCAAAAATCAGCGGCTTCCAGATGAAACGAATTTGACTGATCTTATTCACCGGAATGCGAGGCCGTGCTTTGGAGACTTCAGAAATTTCGGCGAAGGTCTAGCCCCGCATAGAGGTGAGCCACATGCTCACCGTAGCCGTTAAACATCAACGTTGGCTGTTTCGGTGCGAACAAACCGGAGCCGATGCGCCGTTCACGGGCCTGACTCCATCGCGGATGATCGACTTCCGGGTTCACGTTTGCAAAGAAGCCATACTCGTTAGGTGCCGCCAGTTCCCAGCTCGTTTTCGGTTGTTTTTCGACGAAACTCATTTTGACGATGCCCTTGATGCCCTTGAACCCGTATTTCCATGGGACGATCAGCCGGATCGGCGCGCCATTCTGGTTCGGCAACACTTCTCCGTACAAACCAACGGCGAGAATGGCCAACGGGTTGGTCGCTTCAGCAATGGTTAGTCCCTCACGATAGGGCCATCGCAGGACTCGAGAACGCTGTCCCGGCATTCTCCGCCTGTCTTCGAGCGTCTCAAAGCGCACGAACTTCGCGTTCGACGTCGGTTGGAAATGATTGATGACGTCGGCGAGCGGAATACCTACCCATGGAATGACCATCGACCAGGCCTCCACACAACGCATGCGATAGATGCGCTCCTCCAGCGCATGCGGTTTTACAAAGTCTTCGAGATGAAACATGCCGGTTTTTTCTGCGTGGCCCGTGACCTCAATGGTCCAGGGATGAGGCTCGAAATCCTTTGCGTTTCGGTACGGATCGTCTTTTCGCGTACCGAATTCATAGTAGTTGTTATAAGTGGTGATGTCCTCAAAGTCGTTGATCGCTTCGCTGGTGCTGAAATCGCTGGTGCTGACATCAACCAGCTTTTCGCGCCGTGCAGTGGGCACCAGAGCGCCGAAAGCCGGCGCCGCCAACAGCGAGCCGCCGGCAATAGCACCGTTTTGAATAAACTCTCGCCGATTGAGGTAGTTGTCCTTGCTGGTGATCTCAGACGATCGAATATCGGCAGCTCTTCGAATAAGCAATTGATGTCTCCACAGTAGGATCTAAAAGTATAGACCTTCCGAACCCTGAAAATATTGCAGGAAGATGGCGATAGCCTGAAGTCATGAATATGAGCGAATAGCAGCACCTGCGCCGACGCAACGAGTAACCGGCTACTGCACCGCCACCGTGGTTTTCGTCAGTCCGGACCACCCCATTCGGGGAGGGCAGAGGGTTTGCTACCGTCAACAAACTCCTGGGCTTCGTTATTGCCGTCGTTGTGTCGTATCCCGTGCTGACGCGGGGATTGTTAGCCGGAAATCGAGAATTTCTATGAACGGGCGCTAAAACTCACGGATTTTGCTAAAAATCCGCTAATTCGACCGAAATCCCGACAGAGCGCCAGATAGCCGTCAAAACTATAGGGCGATATGCCTGTCCAAATAACCATGGCGATGGTTTACCCCAGCCTGAGCTTGAGGTTCGGCCAATCTTGAAATCACGACGGTAAGACCTATCTCATAGCCTAGTCTGCGAACCGGCAGACACCGCAATAATGAGGACAGAGTGCGAAACACAATGAGCCAGAATCTTTCGAACATCGTTGGACATGACGGCAAGCCGCTGCAAGCGGCGCTGCAGGTAGACGTCATTGCCGACCTCGTTTGCCCCTGGTGTTACCTGGGCAAGCGGCGTCTCGATGATGCGTTGCTGGCAGTGCACGGTCCGAGCAACGTGAGGTGGTACCCGTTTCAACTCAATCCGGCGATGCCGGCTGCCGGCATGGGGTTCGAAGAGTACCTCGTGTCCAAGTTCGGCGATCCGGAGGAACTCAGGCCCGCACTCGAGCAACTAACCACGGAAGGCAAGATGGAAGGCATCAACTTCCGTTTTGATAAGCTGTCGCGGGTACCGAGCACGCTGAATGCGCACCGGCTCATGAAGCTGGCCGAGACTGAACGCGCGAATACGTCGGACCTCGCCGAGGAATTCCTCAAAGGCTTTTTTGAGACAGGGCTCGATATCGGTGACAGGGACGTGCTCAGTGAACTGGCGACACGTCACGGCCTCGAAACCAGTGACATCAATAAGACCCTGGATGACGATCTATCTCGCCGCGCGGTGCTTGCGCAGGAAGCGCAGGTAAGGCATGGCGGCATAACCGGCGTTCCCGACTTTCTCGTCAATAAACGCCTCTTCGTCGTCGGTGCACAAAGCACCGAGGCACTGGTCAGCGCATTTGATCGTGCGATATTCGGCGAGTTCAGCGACAACCCCGTCGCCGCAACGATTCATTAATAAAGCGTTAATTTTAGGGGGTCGAACCGCTAAGGGTCCTTAACGGTTCGACCCCTTAACTTCTTTCAAAACTATGCTGGATAGTGCCGCTCGAGCCAGTCCAGAATCAACGCATTGACCTCGGCCGGTTTTTCCTGCTGTGTCCAGTGTCCGCAGTTCTCGATCATCTGAATTTCGAGATCGGGAACGTGTGGCTTCATGGCCTTGATCTGAGCAGGCGAGACGATGACATCGTTCTCGGCACCGATGAAGAGCGTCGGCACGTCGACGGTTTGTTCGACATCAGCTGTGCTGGACCAGTTTCGGCTCCAGTTCCGGTACCAGTTGATCGGCCCGGCAAATCCGCCGGCTGCGAACGCCTCGGTGAAAGTGTGGTGCTCTTCATCTGTCAGTAATGGCTCGCCGCTCAAATGCGTCCGGGCGAGGGCTGCAAGCAGGCTGAAAGCCCGGTTTTCCGTTGGTAGTGTTTCGAACTGGGCTCGCGTAATCTGATTTCGCCGCATTAATACGTCGAACACGTGTCCCGGGTCGGCTTCGCAACGGAGGTCGGCCTCGTTCGCGTCCTGAAAGTTCACGATATAAAAGTCGTCGCCGAGAAAGTTACGCATCAGTGTGATCGGGTCCACGGGCGTGCGCGCAAAGAAAGGGATATTCAGGTTAATGAGGCCGGCCATCCGCTCGGGCTTGAGAAGCGCCATTTGCCAAAGTACCAAAGCGCCCCAATCATGGCCGATGAAAAGAGCGCGCTCAAGCGATAGCGCGCCCAAAAGACCGCCTAGGTCGGCGATCAAGTTCTGAATCGTGTAATCGCTGACACTGCCGGGCTTATCAGTGGCGCCGTAACCTCGCTGATCGGGCGCTATGGCCCGATAGCCGGCCGTGGCCAGGGCGGGGAGTTGATGGCGCCAGGAAAAGGCAAGCTCGGGAAAACCGTGCAGTAGAATGACGGGCGGCCCCACTCCCTGCTCGTGGACGGCCATCCGTATGCCATTGGTATCGATGTAGTCAGGAGCCGGAAATGGGTTTGTCATGTCTAAATAAGGTAAATAAGGTGTCAGATTTATTTATCGGCATCGTACCGCATCCTTGGCCGGCCGGCGCCGGACAGATTGCTGAAAAATAAATCTGACACCTTTTTGGACCAGGTTGACTCTTGTATTTTCCAGCCATGACAGCTAGTTTCCCCTGCAGGACCTTGACGGGGAAGAGTATGAGGGCCGGCCCGATACCAGCGAACGGGAGATGGTGAGAGCCCCGGATCGAAGCCCTGGGAAAATCACCCCTGAGTCGCTGCCTGAAATGCGACATTAGTTGCCAATGCGACATTGTTGCCAATGCGACATTGTTGTCAATGCAACGTTGTCGCACTGTAGGAGCAGCCGGCTGACCCCCGATATCGGGTATTTGAGGCGGGAGCGGACGTGCTCTCGTGAAACCGGGTGGTACCGCGATTGGTTAGATGTCGCCCCGGACGCAGGATCTGCGTTCGGGGTTTTTGCTTATCAGGATAGAGCCTGTGGGTTTTAGGGAAGTTTCAGGACGATACAACGGGCCGGCACTTGAAAAAGAAGTGCTGACGTTCTGGCGTGACAACAAGGTATTCGAGCAGACCCTGAGTCAGTCCGAAGGCCGGCCGCAGTTCAGTTTCAATGAAGGTCCGCCGACGGCGAACGGCAAGCCGGGTATCCATCATGTGCTGGCACGAAGCTTCAAAGACGCCTTTCCACGATACAAGACGATGCGTGGCTACTACGCCCCCCGGAAGGCGGGCTGGGATACACACGGATTACCCGTCGAGCACGAGATCGAAAAAGAGCTCGGTATATTCGACAAGAAAGAGATCGAGGAAAAGGTAGGCATTGCCGAGTTCACGCGGCGATGCCGTGAGTCCGTCATGCGCTACATCGGCGACTGGGAAAAGATGACCGAGCGCATGGGATTCTGGGTCAACCTGGATGAAGCTTATTACACGCTCGATAACAGATACATAGAGTCGGTCTGGCACCTGCTTAAGGTCATCTGGGACAAGGGCCTGATCTATCGTGGCTATAAGGTCGTACCGTACGATCCGAGAATCGGCGCAACCTTGTCTTCCCACGAACTGGCGCTGGGCTACAAGGAAACGGAGGACCCGTCGGTAACAGTCCGGTTCAAGGTCGAAGGCGAAAAGAAGACATTTTTTCTGGTCTGGACCACCACACCGTGGACACTACCGTCCAACCTTGCTCTCGCCGTGCATCCGGACATGGACTATGTCTATGTTGAGGCAGAAGGCGAAACACTGATTCTGGCAGCAGACCTGCGAGAGGCAGTTCTTCGCGATCTGCCGCATAAGGTCACGAAGACAGTAAAAGGATCCGAGCTTGTCGGCATGCGCTACGAGCAGCTGTTCGAGTACCTGTCGGTTGAAGCCGATGCGTTCAAGGTGCTGCCAGCCGACTTTGTCACCACAGAAGACGGCACGGGCATTGTGCATACGGCGCCGGCATACGGTGTCGATGACCTCGAGTTCGGGCAAAAACATGGCTTGCCGGTGCTGCACGGCGTGGGCCTGGACGGGCACTTCTTGCCGGAAGTCACTCCAGTGGCCGGCAAGTTCTTCAAGCACGCCGATAAAGTGCTGATTCGCGAACTCGAAGACCGGGGCATGATGTTTCGTGCTGAGACCTGCGTACACAACTATCCGTTCGGCTGGCGGACGGGCGACCCGATCATTTATTACGCCAAGAATGCCTGGTACATCCGCACCTCCGATTTCAGCGAGCGCATGGTCGAGCTCAACAAGACGATCAAGTGGGTACCCGAGCACATCCGCGACGGACGGTTTGGCAAGTGGCTGGAAGGCAACGTCGACTGGGCGCTGTCGCGCGAGCGTTTCTGGGGAACGCCGCTACCCGTGTGGAGTAATGGTCAGGGCGATTACCTGTGCATTGGCTCTGTTCGAGAGCTCGAGGAACTGACCGGACGGGAGCTCGGCGATCTTGACTTGCACAGGCCAGCCGTCGATGACGTTACATTCGATAAAGATGGCATGACATGGCGACGCGTGCCGGAAGTTATCGACTGCTGGTTCGATTCAGGCGCGATGTCGTACGCGCAATGGCACTACCCTTTCGAAAACCAGGACAAGTTCGAGGAGCATTTTCCGGCCGATTTTATTTGCGAGGCCATTGATCAGACCCGCG
>JAZFPY010000326.1:0-2644 GCA_036444875.1 Woeseiaceae bacterium
GTACGCCTGCGCGGATAATGAAGCAAAGCTGCGTGCATTCGGTCTGACGGACTGTATTGAGTGTGGATGTTGTGACCTCGTATGTCCCAGCCATATCCCTCTGACAGCAGACTTTCGGATTGCCAAATTGCGGATGCGCGAACTGGAGGACGAGAAAGCCAGAGCCGAGCGTGCTCGCAAACGATTTGAATCCCGAACCGTGCGCCTCGAGCGCGAACAGTTGCAGCGGGCGCAAGAACTGATGGAGCAAAAGCAAAAGGTGAAAAAGGCCGGGCCTGAAGCTATTCAGGAAATCCTCGAGCGGTCTATGAGCAAAGACCGCTCTGAATCGGAAAAGGACGAGTAGCACAGTGGAATTCCAGCGTCACGACGCGCCGCACTTAACGCCGAGAACAGACGTTGCCTCGATCATGCGTCAGGTCCTTTACGCGCTGATTCCAGCCGTACTCGCTCATGTCTGGTTTTTCGGTCCGGGAATCCTGTTCAATCTCATCATCGCGGCTTTGTTTTGCCTGGCTGGCGAAGCCGCGATGATGAAAATCCGCGGTCGGCCGGCGCAAGCGGCACTGGCCGACTACAGCGCCATGGTGACCGCCGCGATTATCGCCTTCGCTTTACCGTCTCTGACACCGTGGTGGGTCACAGCCACAGCGTCGCTGTTCGGCATAGTCGTCGCCAAACACCTGTATGGCGGACTCGGCTTCAATATTTTCAACCCGGCGATGGCAGGCTATGTTGTCGTACTTGTCGCGTTTCCCATGGATCTGAATCTCTGGACTGCCCCGCGCATGGGCGATATCGATTATCAGTATCCGACGCTGCTCGAAACCATTCGGTACACGCTAACGGGTGTCTTGCCTTCTGACCTGGGATTCGACGCGGTAAGCCGCGCAACACCGCTGGATCAGGTCAAGTCCGGTCTCAGCAACATGCAGACCTTCGACGAAATCCATAACAACCCGATGATGGGACATTTCGGCGGCCGCGGCTGGGAATGGGTTTCGAATTTCGTCGCCCTCGGCGGCATCTGGCTGATGCTGAAGAAAATTATTCGCTGGCAGATTCCGCTGGGCGTGCTCGCCGGGTTATTGATTCCATCCGGTTTTTTGTACTGGGTCGATGCCGGCGTGCACGCGAGCCCGGGTTTTTATCTGTTTAGCGGCGCCACCATGTTGTGCGCCTTCTTCGTTGCAACGGATCCCGTCTCCGCTGCGACGAGTCCGAGGGGGCGCCTGGTCTACGGCTTCGGCATAGGATTTCTGATATATGCAATCCGCCGGTGGGGCAGCTATGCAGACGGTGTCGCATTCGCCGTGTTGCTCATGAACATGGCAGTGCCGGCTATTGATTACCTGACCAGGCCGCGCATCGTCGGTCACGGGAAGTTTGAGAAGTGGCACCACAAATCACGAACTTAGGCAACAAGGAAAGCGAGAAGCCCGTGTGGAGCGCCGGCATTATTCTCGCCGTGATCGCCGCAGTATGTACCGCGCTGGTCGCTCTGACCTACAGTCTCACTGAAGTTCGCATCGCCGAGAATGATCGGGCCTGGCTCGAGCAAAGCCTGCAGCCGGCCCTCGCCGGAGTCGTCTACGACAACAATTTGCTGGAATCCACGCTGGAGATTCCGCTGCCGCACGAATTGCCCGGCAACGAGCCGGTCCTGGTCTATCGGGCGCTCCTTGAGGACACGCCTGTTGCCGCGTTGTTTGTTGTCTCAGCCCTCAATGGATTCTCGGGGCCGATCAAGCTACTGATTGGAATCGATGACGGGGGTGCTATTACGGCGGTACGAGTACTGAAACATCGGGAAACGCCGGGTCTTGGAGACTTTATCGATTCATCAAAATCTGACTGGATAGACCAGTTCGAACAGAAGTCCCTGTCCGCACCCGATCGCAGCCTTTGGGCGCTGCAGCGCGATGGCGGCAAACTTGATCAGGTTACGGGGGCATCGATTACATCACGAGCCGTCGTGAAGGCCGTCAAAGAGACATTGTTATACTTCGAGGCCAATCGCGAGACCGTATATGCCATGCATAACAGCGACGCCACGGACGCAGCAGAATGAGCACGACCCACAAACCAATGGAGGCTATACGCAAAGCCCTCTGGGATGAGAACCCGGGCCTGGTCGCTTTGCTCGGACTTTGCCCGCTGCTGGCGGTGACTTCGACATTCGTGAACGGCTTCGGCCTTGGCATAGCGACCCTGTTGGTGCTGACCTGTTCAAACGCGCTCGTTTCGGCCACGCGAAAATGGCTTCGCCCGGAAATCCGCATACCAATCTACGTTTTGATCATCGCGTCGCTCGTTACTTGTGTCGAACTGCTGTTCAGCGCCTACTTTCCGGCGCTCGACCGTTCACTCGGCATTTTTATCCCGTTGATCGTAACGAACTGCGCGATCATTGCCCGCGCCGAGATCTTTGCATCGAAAAACCCGATCACACCATCCATTATCGACGGCATTGGCATGGGCGCCGGGTTCGCATTGTTACTTTGTGCGATCGGCGCCTTCAGGGAACTCGTTGGCCAGGGCACCATTTTGTCACGACTCGATATGTTTATCGGTGGTGATCCGATTGGCGGGTTCCTGGTCGTCGACGGTGGCTTCCTGCTTGCCATATTGCCGCCCGGTGCAT
>JAZFPY010000327.1:0-2460 GCA_036444875.1 Woeseiaceae bacterium
TGGCCCGGCAGTCGACGTGTATTTTGCGCGTCTCGCCTGAGCGCAGGCGAATCGTGGCATACGCTCCTTCGCGAGCGGCCATTTGCGCCGAACCGCCGGCAGATCGAACAAGCTGCCCACCCTTGCCTGGCTTCATCTCTACGTTATGTATGAGCGTGCCCACGGGAATGCTTCTTAACGGCAGGGCATTACCGGACTTGATTGGTGCGTCCTCACCGCTGATGATCGGCGCGCCTTCCCTGATGCCCTTCGGCGCCAGAATATAGCGGCGCTCACCATCCAGGTACTTAACCAGCGCGATGTGTGCGCTGCGATTCGGATCGTATTCAAGACGCTCGACAACGCCCGGGATACCGTCCTTGTCGCGCTTGAAATCCACGATGCGGTAACGCTGCTTATGGCCGCCACCCTGGTGACGAACCGTTATTCGGCCGGTGTTATTGCGGCCGCCGGACTTCGACTTCTTGTCGACCAGCCCGCTATACGGCTTACCCTTGTACAGCCCATCCGTATGCACCGAAACAGCAAATCTGCGTCCCGGCGAGGTTGGCTTGGCCTTATGCAATGACACGACTGTTAATCCTCTTATTCCGAACCGAGGAAGTCGATTTGACTCCCTTCGGCAAGCTGCACGTAGGCCTTCTTCCACGCAACGCGACGACCCGAATTCACACCGCGCCGCTTGATCTTGCCGCGACAATTGACGACCTGAACTTCGTCGACACTGACCTCAAACAGCAACTCAACCGCCTGACGAATTTCTTCCTTTGTTGCATCTGTTCGTACTTTAAAAACGACCTGGTTGTTCTCTTCGGCAACGATCGTGCTCTTTTCCGACACGTGCGGGCCTTTCAGCACCGTCAAGAGCCTTTCCTGATGTCGGTAACCGTGAGCCGCACTCACGACAATCGCTCCTCGATCAGCTTCAACGCAGGCAGTGTTATCAACACCTTTTCAAATCGCATCAGTACGACCGGATCAATTGATGCAGCGTCACAAATGCCAACGTCCTGCAAATTCCTCGCCGCGAGAAAAACGGTCTCATCGAAAGCTTCGTTGACGATCAATACATTATCCAGGCCGAGCCTTTTGAGCATGCCCGCCAGTTCTTTGGTCTTCGGCGCCTTGAGAGAGACAGATTCCGTGACAATCAGTCGATCTTGTCTGACAAGTTCCGAAAAAACTGATCGCAGCGCGCCACGATACATTTTCTTATTCACCTTCTGGTCGAATTTACGCGGCCTGGCAGCGAACGTGCGCCCACCGCCAACCCAGATCGGACTCCGGATCGTGCCGGCCCGCGCGCGCCCGGTGCCCTTCTGGCGATAGGGCTTTGCCCCGCCGCCGCGCACCCTTGCACGGTTTTTCTGCGCTTTCGTGCCGGCCCGGGCCCCGGCGAGGAACGCCGTAACGACCTGATGAACCAATGCCTCATTGAAGTCGGCGCCAAACGCGCTTTCGGCCACGTCGACCGTGCCGCTGCCCTGCATCTTCAGCTTCATGATGCGTCTTCCTTGCTGGCCTTGACCGCCGGTCGTACGACGACGCGGCCACCGCTGTGTCCCGGGACCGCTCCTTTGATCAGCAGCAGGTTTCGTTCCGCGTCGACACGAATCACTTCGAGGTTTTGCGCGGTGCGGCGAACATTGCCCATGTGGCCGGCCATTTTCTTGCCCTTGAAAACGCGACCCGGCGTCTGATTCTGACCGATTGAACCCGGTGCGCGGTGTGCCAACGAGTTGCCGTGTGTCGCATCCTGCATGTGAAAATGATGGCGCTTGACGGCGCCGGCGAAGCCTTTGCCGATAGTCGTTCCGATGACATCGACTTTCTGGCCTTCCGCAAAGAGATCGACTTTGATCTCCTGTCCCAGCTCAAATTCGCCTTCCTCCGGCCCGTCAGCAGAATCGAGGCGAAATTCAGCCATAAGGTCCCCGGCTTCAACCTTTGCTTTCGCGAAGTGGCCGACTTCAGGTTTGGATACGCGGGACGCTTTTCTTCTGCCAGCAGCTACCTGCAATGCGCTATAGCCATCACTCTCCACGGTTTTCACCTGAGTGATCTGGTTCGGCTGCGCATCGATGACGGTGACCGGTATTGAAACACCGTCGTCCGTGAAGATGCGTGTCATGCCGCACTTGCGGCCAACAAGACCCATTGTCATCTCAAAACCTCGCACCGACTTCGATTGGCCAGCGCCCAAAAATATGGTTTAACTGTCTGTAACATCTGCGCAACGACTACGGTTGGCCGAAGCTGCTTCATCTCTTTTGGCGCCGCTGTCGCCCGTCAGCACGGACTCCTGCGGCACGTGCGCACATATTTCAGACACACGAAAGGGCCAGCCATCGCCTGGAACATGTCTCGATGTTCCGCTGCTGAGGAGCTGACCCCAATCCGGTTAAAAACCGGTTTTCCGGGATTTGCCGAGTACGCCTTCGGTTTCCTGGCGACCTAACA
>JAZFPY010000328.1:0-2054 GCA_036444875.1 Woeseiaceae bacterium
CATATCCTTCGTGTGCAAAATAGGCAGCGATATTAGTTGCAAGGGTGCTTTTGCCACAGCCTCCCTTGGCATTCATGACCATTATGTGCCGCATTTTTGTCCCCGGCGTGAATTTGAGGCGTTAGAAGTCTGCACGGCGGAGAGCATCTCTGCCGCGCCACCTGCTGTATTTTTGTTTATGTAAACTACCGGTGCCGAGGACAAAAGTCCATTCACTTTATGCCCCGGGAAAAACCTTGTTCGCACGACCAGGCTGCCGATTATCGTAGCGCCTGCATCGACAATCCATGTTCCGCAAACGTCCTGTTAAACTCCGCGGATGCAGCTCTCATTTCGGAAAATGCACGGCGCCGGCAATGATTTTCTGGTCGTCGATCAACGCAAGGGAGAGCAAGAAATACCCGCGGCCGAAGATATCCGGCGCCTCGCTGACCGCCGCACGGGGGTCGGCTTCGATCAGCTCATGTGGATTGGCCCGCCCCGCGACGCCGACAGCCTTGCGTATTACCGTGTGTTCAACGCGGACGGCAGTGAAGTCGAGCAGTGCGGCAACGGCGTTCGTTGCGTTGCCTGGGTTATCTCTCGCGACCCCGGGCAGAAAAGCGACTTTACGCTTGGCAGCCCGGCCGGTCCGGTCCCGGTACGAATTCTCGGTGAGAACTCAGTGGCCGTGTGCATGGGACAGCCGGAACTCGAACCGGCCAAAGTTCCGTTCATTGCCGATGAAAGGGCAGCTGTGTACCCGTTGCAGGCCGGCGGAGATGCCTTGAGCGTGTCGGTCCTTTCGATGGGCAATCCGCATTGTGTATTGGAGGTGGACCGGATCGACGATGCCGACATTCAAACTCTCGGCCCACTCATCGAGACCCACAAAAGATTTCCGCGCCACACAAATGTCGGCTTCATGGCTATCAGGAATCGCAGCCAGATTGACCTCCGTGTGCATGAGCGTGGCGTAGGGGAAACGATGGCTTGCGGCACCGGCGCCTGTGCTGCGGTCGTGGCGGGCCGCATTCTCGACAAGCTGGACGAAGACGTTGAGGTAAGCCTGCCCGGTGGCCAACTCATGGTAAGCTGGCCGGGAAAGTCGGCGGCGGTCTGGCTATCCGGCAACGCAGAATTAAGCTACAAAGGAATCCTGGATTTATGAGTACACAGCGAAAACCGGAGTTCGTTGAAGAAGATCTGTCGGAAGATGCCGTACATGACTATCTGGAGGCAAATCCGGATTTTTTCGAGCGGTACAGCGAATTGCTGAGTTCCTTGCGCCTGCCGCATGTCTCGGGCAACGCAATTTCGCTCGTCGAACGCCAGGTTTCGGTTCTTCGGCAAAAAGACCTGAAGCTGGAGCGTAAGCTCAAGGAACTCATCGACGTCGCGCGGGAAAATGATGCGCTTGGCGCGAAGATGCATCAGTTGACCCTCCGACTGATGGCAGCTAAAGACTTTGGCGAGACACTGGGGGTAATCGAGACCGCGCTTCGCGCAGGATTTGACGCCGACCTGTCGATCCTCGTGGTGTTTGGCGACCCGAAAATATTCGCCGACGTAACACTCGGCCGCTTCTTCAAGCCGATCGAGCGGGAGTCTGATTCACTCAAACCTTTTGCAACCTTTCTGAAAGGTAACAGCCCGCGCTGCGGTCAGGTCCGGGACTCCCAGAGGGATTTTCTCTTTGGCCAGGAAACGGATGAGGTCGGCTCTGTGGCACTCGTGCCCCTTGGCAAGAAATCAGAAATAGGCTTCCTTGCGATCGGCAGCGCAGACGCAAACCGTTTTCACCCCGGTATGAGCATGGATTTCCTGTCACGACTTGGCGATCTTGTCGCGGAGTCGCTGAAGCGCTTCTAGCAAAGACGACACCGGCAGGCCCGGCCCCATGAAGCAAATCGAATATGACTGGATAGATAAATTTATCCGGCATCTCGAGTTCGAGCGCCGCTTGTCCGGCCTGACCTGCAAACACTATCGACGAGATCTCAAAGCCCTTGCTGAGTATTGCGATCAATATGACCTGTCCGGCTGGAATAATCTCGATAATGAGCACGTCCGTT
>JAZFPY010000329.1:0-2217 GCA_036444875.1 Woeseiaceae bacterium
TCCATCGTCGCCTTTTGTGCGGCAGCCGCTTTCGGCGAGCGTGTGAATACTTTCATGCCCTCGCCAATCGGCGTCGCGCAAGCCGGCAGCGGTTTCGCCGCTTTCTCGACCTCCACAAGGCACATGCGGCAGTTGGCGGCGATGCTCAGCTTTTCGTGATAACAAAATCTCGGGATGTAGACACCGATTGCATCGGTGACCTCCATGATCATCTGGCCTTGCCTGCCTTCGACCGGCCTACCGTCAACTTCAAATTTTACGATATCGTCACTCATGAACCATAAATCGCTCTTGTTGGTCCACTAGGCTGCGACCCCATCAACATCATCCACGATGCTGCGGCCCAGGTTGTGCACCATGTACTCGAACTCATGATAAAAATGTTGCAGAAAGCTCTGCACGGGCCAGGCGGCGGCGTCGCCCAAAGCGCATATCGTGTGACCCTCTATCTTGTTGGCAACATCCAGGAGTTTATCGAGGTCGTCCTGCCGCCCTTTGCCTTCCGTGATTCGTGTCAGCATCCGATACAGCCAGCCTGTGCCTTCGCGGCACGGCGTACACTGTCCACAGGACTCCACCATGTAGAATCGTGCAATACGTCGCAGCATGTTGACCATGCAGGTCGTTTCGTCCATGACGATCACCGCGCCGGTACCGAACGACGATCCGGCGTTTTGCAGTGATACGTAGTCCATGGTGCATTCCATGATGATCTCTGCAGGCAGCACTTTTACAGATGACCCCCCTGGAATGACTGCTTTTAGTTTTCGCCCACCGAGCACCCCGCCGCAGAGATCGAGCAGGTCCTTGAATGGAATACCCATCGGCAACTCGTAGTTACCCGGTTTCTCAACATGGCCTGAAACGGAAAACTCTGCTGTGCCCCCCGAGCCTTCCGGGCCAAGTGCAGCGAACCAGGCCGCACCATTTCTCATGATCGCAGGCACGCTGGCCAGCGTTTGTGTGTTATTGATGGTCGTCGGTTTGCCGTAAAGCCCATAATTCGCCGGAAACGGCGGTTTGAAGCGCGGCTTGCCCTGCTTGCCCTCAAGAGACTCAAGTAAAGCGGTTTCCTCCCCACAAATGTAAGCGCCCGCGCCGATAAAGGTGTGAAGATCGAAATCTATTCCGGATTTCTGAATATTTCTTCCCAGCAAGCCGGCGTCATAGGCCTCTTTGACGGCCGCTTCGAAGCGTGGCACCGGTTCGTCAATAAACTCGCCGCGTATGTAGTTGTACGCGACTGTCGCTCCCATCGCGTACCCCGCGATAGCCATGCCCTCGATCAGGCAATGGGGGTTATAGCGCAATATTTCGCGATCGTGGCACGTACCCGGCTCGCTCTCATCTGAATTGCAGACAAGATATTTCTGACCGGGGTAATCCTTCGGCATGAAGCTCCACTTGAGCCCGGCCGGGAATCCGGCCCCGCCGCGACCCTTCAAACCAGATGCCTTGACTTCGTCGACCACCTGCTCGGGCGTCATTTTTCCCGCGAGTATCTTGCGCCATACGTTGTAGCCGTCGAACTTTTCATAGGTACCGAGCGACCACGAGTCCTTCTCGCCAAAGGTATTAAAACAAACGAGATTTTGTTCCATCACTCCAATGCATCCAGAATTTCGTCGACTTTCTCTTTACTGAGGTTCTCGTGGTACTTGTGATCAACCATCATCATCGGCGCCCCGCAACAGGCAGCAAGGCATTCCTCTTCCTGCTTAAGATAAACTCGTCCGTCTGCGGTGCTTTCACCAAGTTTGATGCCGAGTTTTGCCTCAACGTGTTCAACGATGTCATCTGCGCCGCGCAGCATGCAGGAAATGTTCGTGCAAATCGCGACGTTATGTCGGCCGACAGGCTTCGTTTGAAACATCGAGTAGAACGTCGCGACTTCATACACCTGAATCGTCGGCAGATGCAGATAGTCCGCGACGGCGTTCAATTGTTCGTCGGTAAGGTATCCACCATTTTCATGTTGCACGGCGTGCAAAGCACCAATGACAGCGGAGCGTTGCCTCTCTTCCGGAAATCGTACTGTCCAGCGATTTATCTCGTCACGCACGTGATCCGACAGCAAATCGGCAGCGCTCATCGATCTATCTCACCAAACACGATGTCCTGGGTGCCAATGACGGCGACGACGTCCGCGAGCATGTGCCCTGTCACCATTTCCGACATAGCACCAAGATGGGCGAAACCTGCAGCGCGAATTTTGAC
>JAZFPY010000330.1:0-2486 GCA_036444875.1 Woeseiaceae bacterium
GATGATCTTTTCCGCCGTCTCGGGAACGGCTTCGGCGGGCGGTACCTTCCGTCCGACCGATATCCACATTACGGTCGGTGGCGTCCCGGACCACAACGACAATTTGTTGGACAGCTTTGACGGACAAGAATGGGACACCTTGGTGTTGGACGTGACCATTCCGGCGGCAGAAACGATGGTGACGGTGCAGGCCTTTTCGATCGACAACCTGGGCATCGGTGGTCTTCCGGCGTCGTTGACCTGGAACGCGGCGGCTCTGTCGGTCCCGCCACCGCCAAACGGGGGGGGTGAAGGCTGCACGCCAGGCTTCTGGAAACAAGATCAGAAATTAGACCTTTGGCCCGCTGCCTTTCTGCCTGGAACCCCGTTCTCAGACGTCTTCGACGACGCCTTCCCAGGGAAAACACTGCTTGAGGTGGTTAGGCTGAAAGGTGGCGGTTTGAATCGCTTGGGCGCGCACACCGTCGCGGCGTTGCTCAATGCTGCTTCGCCGGATGTGGATTACGACTTGTCAGTGGCCGAGGTAATCGCCGCGTTCAATGCCGTGTTTCCTGGTAGCAACCCTGAATACAACGCCTTGAAGAACACCTTGGTGGACTTAAACGAGCAGGGCTGCCCCTTAGACTAAGCGGAATCGATCGCCGCTATAGGCGTTGCAGAAGCAAGGACCCACGGAGGCCGCAATCCAAGCGGCCTCCGTCGGGTTACTCTGGCTTAATAGTGCTAGCGCCGTTCCGAACAACGACGCCATAAAGCTCGCCATGCCGACTTCAATCTGTCTTACGGCCAGGGCCCCCAGAAATGCCGACGGTTTCTGTTCCTCTGATGCGGCCGCCAAATAGTCGACCATCACTTTTAAGGGTCTATCCGGATCTCGCAACGGATTTTAGGGGCCGCGGGATGAGGTGTTGAGTGGCCATGGATCAATCTGCACTTTCGGAGTTGAAAGACTTACGAGAGACAGAAAACGAGGATCCATGGCCAATTTCAAGATTATCGCAAAGCTGCTCAAGCTCAAAGGCATGAAGGTTACTGGCCTTGGTTTCCACCGAGGCGGTATTGTGAGGATTGCCGTCAAGCCGTTCAAGAATGGCTGCCGATGTCCCGAGTGTGGACGACGCGGCACGATTGTTCGACAACGCCCGGCGTTTCGACAGTGGCGAGACCTTCCCGTGGGTGGCTGGAGCGTCTTCCTGCTCTATGCCCCGCGGGAGATCCGTTGTCCCACCCACGGTCGCTTGGAGGAGCGTATTCCCTGGGCTGAGCGTGAGGCGCGGATTACGCATCGCTACGAGTATGTGATGCTGCGCTACTGCCAGATGATGACCCAGAAGGCGGCGGCAGCCCTGTTGCGGGTGGCACCCTCGACCCTGTCCGATCAAATGCACCGCAGTATTGAACGCCGTCGCGACGGTCATCGGGTGCGGGGGTTGCGCACGCTCGGAATCGACGAAGTCTCCTATTGCAAAGGCCACAAATATGCCACGCTCGTGTATGACTTGGAGCGCTCGGTGGTCGTGTGGGTCGGTCGTGGTCGGGGTCGGGCCACCATCGATGCCTTCTTCGACAACGTGCTGAGCGCGTATCAAAAGGCCAGGGTCGAGGCCGCCTGCTGCGACATGAGCGAGGCCTATATCGGAGCGATCAGCAGCCACTGCCCGCAGGCGAAGCTGGTGCTCGATCGCTTCCACATCGTCAAGGCCATGAATGGCGCGGTCGATGAAGTGCGAAAAGAGCAATGGCGACAATCCAATCTCAGCGAGCGCAAAGCTCTCAAGGGGCTACGGTGGTTGCTCTATCGTCATTCCTCAACACGCACCCGGCGCGACACGCGCACGCTCAACGCCCTCGAGCGAGGCAATCGAAGGATCTACCGGGCCTGGCGTTTGAAGGACGAGTTCGAGCAGCTGTGGGAGTACAAGGCACCCTGGGCTGCCGAGCGTTTCCTCAAACGCTGGACCACTTCCGCGCTTAGAAGTCGCCTCCAGCCAATGAAGAAGTTCGTCGCGATGATCAGAAGACATCAGCCCGGAGTGCTCGCGTTTGTCGACACCCGGCTGACCAACGCCATCAGCGAAGGACTCAACCGAATCATCAAGATCGTCAAGAACCGAGCCAGTGGCTTCCGCGACCTGCCGCCGTTCGCGGACATGATCTACCTGACCGTGGGCGACCTCGATATCCCTGCGCAGATTCCCAAGTCGTTTCGCACAGTGTGAACATGCACTGTATGCCTTACTCTACCGAACCAACGTGGTCTCAGAGCTTTGCGAGAACCGGATATAGCCTAATTTCGTGGGCAGCGACCTTTGAGGACTTTCCTTTCAAGTCGAATTCGAAAGATTCCACGATTTCATAAAAATCGGCCATCAAATGAGATTTGACCGTGTCCGACACCAGCAAATCGACCTGCTGTTTTCGTGTTTCCGACTCCAAGCGGGCGGCGACATTTACCGTGTCACCAATCGCCGTAAATTGCTTTTTCA
>JAZFPY010000331.1:0-2042 GCA_036444875.1 Woeseiaceae bacterium
GACAGACAGGCGCCCGACCGCGGCCCAGACCAGGCGCTCCAGACTTAATTTCGAATCGCGCGCGCCGGAATTATCGATCACCAGTTGCGCGCGTTCCGTTGTCAGTGTTGCCAATTCCGTATGGCGACCGGCTGCTAACAGAAATTGCAATGAGACCCGTATGACAGCCTCGTTTTCGGGAGCGAGGGTACGGGCCTGGTTCAGGCTGTCTTCCGCGTCATCCAGGCGGCCGAGCTGCATGTAAGCCTCGATTACCCGCGTCAGTGCGATTGGATTATCGGGTGCCAGAGATTGTGCCTGGCGGGCCAATTGCAGAGATCGCTCGGCCTGACCGGCCAGAGCCGCCACCCTGGACATGGATAGCGTGACCGATAGTTGTGCAGGACCTTCAGCAAGCAATGGCTCGAGTTGCTCGAAGGCACGCTCGAAGCGACCCTGGAGAGCTATCAGGATCGCCTGATCCGCTGTGATCGTTGCATTGAGTGGGTCGAGTGCCAGGGCCTGCGTGTAGGCTCGCAATGCGTCTTCCAGAAAACCCTGATTACGCAAGAGGTTCGCGCGCTGCAGATGAGCATCAGCATAGTTCGGATCGAGTTCGATGGCTTTCGCAAACTGCGTCGCGGCCATACCTTCCTGTCCTGCGCCGAGCACACATAAACCCAATGAGGTCTGCGCTTCTGCGAGGTTGCTGTTCAGTCGCAGCGCGATGCTGATTGCGTCGTGGGCTCGCTGTGTCGCGGTCAACAACGACAAGTTCCCGACCCGCCTCTTGCCTATCCATGCGTCGGCAAGTCCTGCGTATGCCTGTGCATACTCCGGATCCAGGGCTATCGCCCGATCAAACTGTCCGATGGCCTGATCGATTGCCGCCACCGTCTGTTCCTGCAACAAATGACGGCCCTTCAGATAGGCATCATATGCCTCGATGTTGGCGGTCCCGGCCTGCACCAGGTGGGATCCACGTCCGGAAAACTTCAGTTCCAGTTCACGCATGATTGACAAGGCAATTTCGTCCTGCACCGCAAAGATATTCTCAAGCTCGTAGTCAAACGTGTCCGACCAGAGCTGGAATCCACCATCGGTTTCAATTAGCTGGGCCGTAACGCGTACGCGCCTGGCATCCTGGTCCATGCGGACACTGCCTTCGAGAACTGTCGATACATTCAGCATCTCGCCGACTTCGCGAACATCCACGGCATCACGATATGCAAAGGAAGAGGTTCTTGCTGCCACGCGTAATCCTTCGACGTTCGAGAGCGCGCTGAGTATTTCCTCCGCGACGCCGTCGCTGAAGTAGACACTATTTAAGTGATCGTCTGCGGCTATATTTCGAAACGGCAGCACCGCGATCGATTTACCGTGCAAAAATGTCGTACCGTCGTCAGACTGCGAATTCAGCCGTACTGAAAGATAGGCGACCGCAACGCCGAGCACCAGAACAAGAAACCAACTGGAGATTTGCGACAAGCGGCTAAGGCCGATTGCTGATTCCGGAGGTGGCGTACCCCGCACGACGCCTGCCGAAGTGACGTCGAAAAACCACGCCATGATCGCCACCAGCGGAAACCCGGCGAGCGCAATCACGATCACCCCGGTCAGCACTGTGTCCGGAACACCGAGTGCCGGGAATATGACATCAGCGGCTTCCACGGCGATCCACGCCACCAAAGCATAGGCGGCCATGGTGCGAAACACGCGCCGGTGTTGTAGTTCGTTGAACAGTCGGGCAAGCATCTGCTGTGGCGTCCGGTAAGCGATATTTGTGGTGTGCGCTATCACACGCATACAGACCGGCATGGTGACAGAGAAATTACAGGATGTCGCGGCCCCGCAGGCCTTGCCGGCTCAGGCGCCCGGGGTCTGCCCGCCACATCGGCCACACCCACATGACAGGAACACCGGCACCGCATACCACGGAACGCTGTGACGGATTCCGCACCTAGTCGGCCAGTATTTTAATATTGCTGGTTGCTTCGATGACGCCTGAGATGACGACCAGATAGCCAAAGAGTATCGCCAATGATTTTGCAGACGCAACGACC
>JAZFPY010000332.1:0-4031 GCA_036444875.1 Woeseiaceae bacterium
CCTACACTACAAGGGCGGCTTATGCCGCCCTTGTTTTTTTCCGGTACCCAAAGACCTATGAGTGTGATTACGCGCCGCGTATCCCTCGCACTACTGGCCCTGGTGCTCGTGTTAGCGGCAACCGTCTACCTGCCGGGTATTTCCGGGCCGTATGTGTTCGATGATCGCACCAATATCGTTCGAAATTCGTACCTGCGCATAGACTCGCTGAGCTATCAAGACCTGCGTCACGCCAGTTTCGCGGTGCAATCGGGGCCGCTGCTGCGCCCGATCAGCATGCTGAGTTTTGCCCTCAACTACTACTTTGCCGGCAACTTTGCCGATACCGCCCCGTTAAAATTGACCAACCTGGGGATCCACGTGCTCAACGGCCTGTTGTTGTTCTGGTTATTGCGGTTGATCTTTGCGCGCCTCCATCGAATGCGACGGGCCGGTCCAGAAAAACTCGACCAGATCGGAGGGCTGAACAAGAACGATCTCTTGGCCGGCGCCGTCGCCCTGTTGTGGATCGTACATCCCATCAACTTAACGAGCGTTCTGTACGTAGTTCAACGAATGACCAGCCTGTCAGCGCTGTTCACGCTGTTGGCGCTGATTTGTTACATGGCAGGCCGCGAGCTTATCGTCGCCCGGCGTTCCGGCGGGGCGTGGCTCATTGGGATTGGTGTACCGGCTTTCGGAATGCTCGGGCTATTGAGCAAAGAAAATGCAGCTCTGTTGCCTTTGTACGTGCTCTTGCTCGAAGTCATGCTATTCGGAAACGAACCACCATGGTCCCGATGGTCGCGGCTGCCATCGAACATCAAGCGTGCGCTGGTTGCAATCGGAATCGTTGCCTCAAGCCTGCTGCTGGTATGGGTGATCTACTATGCGCTGCCCGGTTACCAAGGCCGCCCCTTTAGCCTGCCGGAGCGCTTGATGACCGAGGGACGGGTGATGTTTTTTTACCTGTCGCTGATCTTGCTGCCTCGGATTAACGCATTCGGCCTGCACCATGACGATATCGCCATCTCTACATCCCTGCTCAGCCCCTGGACCACCATACCGTCCCTGCTAGGCCTGGCGGCCCTGCTTGTATTCGCGCTTTACGTCCGCAGAAAACACCCGCTGCTGACGATCGGGATATTGTGGTTATTCGTGAGTCATTTGCTTGAATCCAGCATTATCCCCCTGGAAATCGCCCACGAGCATCGAAATTATCTTGCGAGCGCAGGAGTTCTCATTGCGGTCGTCTATCTGTTGGACTGCGGCCGCCAGAGATTTGGCCACCAAAAACTGTGGGTCCTGTATCCCGTCATCGTGATGCTCTTCTTCGGGACCACCTGGCTGCGCGCCAGCCAGTGGGCCGATTACAATAGTCTTGCTCGCTATGAAGCGCTCCATCACCCGCGCTCGGCCCGGGCGCAGGCAATGTTGAGCTCCTTGTTGTATGCCCAGGGCCAGTACCGGGAAGCCATGGACGCGATCCGCCGGGCAGCGGCACTGGCGCCCCAAGAGCCTGCCTATAAGATCAACATGCAGGTACTGGCCATGAGGCTCGGAGAATCCCTCAGCCCCAGCATACAAACGGACACCCTGAGTCTGCTTGCCAAAAGACCGGCCTCGCCGTTAACCCAGCTTTCCCTCGACTACATCGGCACCTGTATTGCCCGCGACTGCTCGCAGCTCCAAGCTCCCATGGAAGCCTGGTTGAGGACGGTGATCGACAGCACACCGCGTTCGTCAGTGCGCTCTTTCTATTCTTACCTGCTCGGTCGTACCCTGATTGCGCAAGGTCAAGTCCTTGATGGCCTCAATGAGCTGGAACGAGCTTATTATGACGATCGCGACTACTTACACCCTTTGTTCCAGATTGCGAGCGTGTTTCTGCAACTTGGACAAATAGAAAACGCGGAGTTGACGTTGGATCGGCTACGTAAGGCCAATCGGGACAATCTGCACCCCCGCGATAAAGAGATCGCCGAGCTTGCAGTCGCCATAGAAGAACGCAAGAAAGAAACCGGAGAGCCGCAGCAGGGTGAAAGCTAGGCAGGGGCAGCTGCGAGGTTTCGTTGAGCACGAGGGCCCACCGGCCGGAAAATATCCCGCGCCCCGCGTCGAGGCCAGGCCCACAAGGTCGATCTCCCTAGCTTCCTCTGAAGCCTTGGGGCTGTCGGAGTGATTTTACCGAGCGGGATAAAACCGGTTAACATCCAGTTTCAAATTACAATCTGTCACGGCCGGTCATCAGATCTGGCGGCAGGCGGACGCCGTCGCGCCCTATTCAGTTATTGCGAACTGTTGCAGCCGGCCATAAGAGGAATGATAAGCTCGCATGGGCAATGTCTCGATTGTAATACCTGCAAAGAATGAGGCGCAAAATCTGGCGCGGTTAATTCCCGTGCTAAGAAAAACCCTGCCGGATGCCGGGATCGTTGTCGTCAACGATGGCTCAACGGATGAAACAGCCGTGGTCTGTCAACAGCATCAGGTTATGCTCGTATCGCATCCCTACAGCATGGGAAATGGCGCCGCCGTGAAAACCGGTGCGCGAGCAGCCCAGGGTAGTACTTTGATTTTCATGGATGCCGACGGCCAGCATGACCCTACGGACATCCCCGATCTGCTGTCGAAGCTGGACGAAGGCTTCGACATGGTGGTGGGAGCGCGCCATGCAAGCACGCATGCGAACATCGGTAGATGGGGCGCCAACGCGATTTACAATCGGGTGGCCAGCTGGATGGTGGGCCGAAAAATTGAGGATCTTACCTCGGGTTTCCGTGTAGTAAAGGCTGAAAAGTTCAAAGAATTCTTGTACCTGCTGCCGAACGGCTTTTCATACCCGACGACAATCACTATGTCTTTTTTCCGGGTCGGTTATCCAGTGGGGTATATCCCGATTCGCGCTCGCGTGCGACAGGGGAAGAGTCATATTAGGCCAATCCGTGATGGCGTGCGTTTCTTGCTGATCATTTTTCGCGTCGGCACATTGTACTCACCGTTGAAGATATTCCTCCCGGTGAGCTTCGCTTTCTTCGCTACGGGTTTGGTCTACTATTTATATACTTATCTTAGCTCGGGGCGCTTCACCAACATGAGTGCCCTGCTGTTCACTACATCGGTCGTCATATTCCTTATGGGGTTAGTGTCGGAGCAAATCACCAGTCTGCTCTACAGCAAGCTCAAATAGTCGCCGATCGTGGTGCTCGGTCGCGACTCAATGGACCCTCCACCAGTGGATAGCTGCAACCCGATACACATTGCACGGCGGGATCGTCGGCACACCGGTTCTTGACCGATGGACAGGGAGCATCCACTCAAGGTGATCTTGCTTGCGTCGAGTTATCCGCGAAGCGCCGATGATACGGCTTCTGTGTTCTTGCGCTATCTTGCCGAAAGCCTGTACAAGCGTGGGCTCGAGGTGCACGTGCTCGCACCAGCGGACCGGGAATCGGGGTCGGAGACAGAAAAAGGAGTTGCCGTGCATCGATTCCATTATTTTCCGGGGACGTGGCAGCGGCTTGCGTATGGATCGGGAATCCTCCCCAACCTCAAACGTAATCCTCTGCTGTGGGGACAGGTCCCGTTTTTTTTGGCCTCCATGACCTACTCCTTGCTGCGGCTGATGCGGGAAATACAGCCTGACATCCTGCATGCGCATTGGCTTATACCCCAGGGTACGATCGCCGTTCTGGTTAAGTTCTTCCGGAAAATACCAGTAATAACAACCGTTCACGGAGGTGATGTTTTTGCTCTCCAGGGCACCCTGCTCGGAAAAATAAAGCGCTTCACGTTGCGCCGAAGTGACGCGTGGACCTCGAATACGCGCGCAAGCTCAGATGCCGTCGGTGACGGCGCCTCGGTTCCCCGGCCGCAGATTATCCCCATGGGGGTCGACATAGAGCGATTCGCGTCTGGGAACCGCAATCGATTGCGTGAGGGATTAGGGCCTGACGAGAACGTCGTCTTGTTTGTCGGCCGGCTGGTGGAAAAAAAGGGCGTCGATGATCTGATACAGGCATTTTCATTGCTCCCTACCAGTATGCAGGCCA
>JAZFPY010000333.1:0-2723 GCA_036444875.1 Woeseiaceae bacterium
CAAGCATTCTCATGTCAATTTCCCACGGCTATTCTTGAATTGATTTCCGTCGATGTTGCATCAGGTGTGAGTGAGCAGCCAGATAGCGATGAAGAGACGCGCCGTGGCGCAAGAAACCGGGTCGGCGAAGCACAATGTATGCTACCCGATGCGGACTTTTGGGTTGGCTTGGAGGGCGGCATAGAGTGTGTCGGCGATCAACTCATGGCGTTCGCATGGATGGTGGTACGAGGTCGTAACGGTAAAACCGGTGAAGCAAGAAGTGTAACCCTGCCATTGCCCCCCGCGGTAAAGGAACTGGTCGACGATGGGCTGGAGCTTGGCAAAGCGAACGACCGCGTTTTCTCCACAAGCAATAGCAAGCAGCGGGGCGGGGCCTTCGGATTGCTCACTGACGGGCGTTACACCCGCGAATTTATCTACAGCCAGACACTGACATTCGCCCTGATTCCATTCGTAAACAAATTGTACCCGCACTCGCGAGCAGCTTAGGAAGAGAGCAGGAGTGCTAATAGACGGCTTGCGATATTCCACCTTTATGCAGGAACTCGGGTCGAGCGAACATGAAAAGATGCCAGGTTGCACGGTCGCTGCGTTCGATGCCGGCGACACTTCCCGGGAGAAACTCCACCAGTTGCCGATCCGGTGCGCCTGTCAATGCCTGTGACACCGTGCGCGCCACGAACGGCATGTGGCCGGCGATGAGCGTGTCTTTCTTGGGGTCTTTCAACTGTCGAAGAAAAGCTTCGGGCGAGTCATTGGGCGCCAGGCCCTGCCCTTTAAAAATCTGATCGGGGGATTCAAGCAATGGTCGGAGTAACTCTGCGGTCTCAATTGTCCGACTCTTGCCGCTGTGCAAGATTTGCGCGACCTGGGCGTTCTGGCCTGAGAGCCACGCTGCCAGGCGCTTTATATCGGCTCGCCCCTGATCACTTAAGGGGCGGTCAGGGTCGACGTCTTTCGATACGGCATCGCCGTGCTGAACGAGATAAAGCCGCATCGTCTATTGCCGCGGCTCAGCTCACCATGTAGACGGTATCGTGTTCCCTGGCATGCTCGATCACCGTAAGCCCGATCTGGTCGCCCGGCTTGGCGACTTCCACCGTCTCATGGTCGATCTGCATCGATTCGACTTTCTGCTCGAAGTCTGAGGTGTGGCCCGCAATGTGAATGGTGTCACCCTTGCGCAGTTCACCATCGGTGATGGAAACACCGGCCACATGTAAGTGGTTGTAGTAGTGGGTCACTGTGCCGATCTTAGTCTCAGTCATGTCACTCTCTCCAACGCACACTGCAAATATTTCATACCCCTAATTATAGACCCTGGGTAAGGCAATTTATTCCATAAATATCCATGAGCCATAGCCTACGACCTGGGCCATGAGCCCTGCAGTGTCGGCAGAGTTTCTGAGATCGAGGGTCTCTACCGTCATGCCATGGTCTTTGGCCAGTGCAAGCAGGCCGCCGATCGGGTGACAGCCACAGGCGTCGTCAGGACCAATGCTTTTTGCATCGAAGTGTTCGATCGCCTGGCAGGTCGCCTGGTCACGCTTTTTGGCTGTGTCGTAATCCAGGTAGTGGCTGAGATCGGAGCTGATAACGATCAGCGTCTCCGGCCCGCCCCAAAGCGCCTCGAGCACTTCGGCAACCGCTTCCGCCGCGGCATCTCCCACCACCAACGGCACCAGCATGAATTCATTCAGCAAGGTCTGCAGAAAGGGCAAGTGCACCTCGAGGCTGTGCTCGAAAGTATGCGTGTCATCGAAGACTTTGACCGAGGGCAAGTCCAGGCCGGCAATCGCTTTCTTGTCCAGTGGCACGTCACCCAACGGCGTTCTGAACACATCGGCGCCGCTCAAAGCCAGGCCACGGACCGGCACCCGGTGGCAGGGGCCCAGCAGGATCACCCGGGAGATCTGGTCCCGGTAAGGCCTGAGCCTGACGTAGGCCGACGCGGCGACAGGGCCGGAGTAGATATAGCCGGCGTGTGGCACGATCAGTGCTTTGGGCCGGGGTCCGGTCGCGGCCGGGGCCTCATCGAGGTATTGCTCGATGGTGGTGCTTAGTTCACCTGCGCTGCCGGGGTAGAACTGACCGGCAACTGCGGCTTCCCGGATAACGGCCATGATTTGGTTTCCTCGTATTGCGTAGTTTAGTCCCCTTAGCTACCCTAACTCCATCCACTGGGTTGAACCGATGAGTGCAAGCAGGGCCCATAGCTTGAGAGAGACCGATTTTGCAGGCAGCGTTCCCGGGCGCTACTGGCACAGGATCGACGATGGCCGGCTACAGTGCGATGTTTGTCCCAGGTTTTGCAAGTTACGCGAGGGTCAGCGCGGTCTGTGCTTCGTCCGTGCTCGCCATAACGATGAAATCGTCCTGACTACCTATGGCCGCTCCAGCGGCTTCTGTGTAGACCCGATCGAAAAAAAACCGCTGGATCACTTTCTGCCCGGTACACCCGTGCTCTCTTTCGGCACCGCCGGCTGCAACCTGGCCTGCAAGTTCTGTCAGAACTGGGATATCTCCAAATCAAGAGAGCTCGACAGGTTGCAGGACAGTGCCTCACCGGAAATGATTGCAGAAGCCGCCATCGAAACAGGGTGTCGCAGCGTTGCTTTTACCTACAACGATCCCGTCATCTTTCTCGAGTACGCCATCGACGTTGCCAGAGCCTGTCATGCGCGAGGCCTCAAGACTGTTGCCGTGACAGCCGGCTACAT
>JAZFPY010000334.1:0-4902 GCA_036444875.1 Woeseiaceae bacterium
AACGCCATCACACTTTTGATAGGGGGTGAGGCACTGCAGAATTGAGCAACGTCACCTGTTTGAGTTGAAAGCAGACGCTGTGGGGATACGACTTTTGTCAGTTTTGTCAGTGAGTCCTCAGGGGGTCTGAAAACACCGTTTTTGCGCAGATTTCAGCTCATTTGCTACCCACAGTGCTACCCAACGAATAAGAGACGCGCTAATAAAAACGTAATACTTTGATTTTATTGATAATCTCTGAGAGGCTCGGGTCCTCGATTACCTGCCTCCCCAACAAATAGCCGAACAACTCCGGATCCGGAAGCGTCAAAAGCTCGCGAAACGCGGCTTTTTCGGATTTCGACGCGTGCCCGTAAGCGGTTCGCAGGTAATTTCCCAGGAGCTCATCGAGTTCGCGCATGCCGCGCCTGCACTGCCACCGTAATCTCGCGTCACCCGAAGACATTATGGAAGGGCGTTGTGAATTCACTCAGCCTCAATGCCGGCGTTCTGCCAGCATCTTTTTGGTCTCGGCGATCGCCTGGGCCGGGTTCAGACCTTTTGGACAGGTCTGCGTGCAATTCATAATCGTATGGCAGCGATAGAGCCGGAACGGATCTTCGAGATAATCGAGACGTTCGCCTGTCGCATCGTCCCTGCTATCGACCAGCCATCGATATGCTGCCAGCAAGACCGCAGGCCCAAGGTAACGATCGCTGTTCCACCAGTAACTCGGACAAGCGGTCGAACAACAGGCGCAGAGAATGCACGCCGCCGGTTCGTTGATCAGTTCCTGGTCCTCTTTGCTCTGCAGCCTCTCATGATCGGGAGGCGCGGGGGTTCGTGACTGCAGCCAGGGCTTGATCGATGCGTATTGTGCATAGAAATCGGTCAGGTCCGGCACGAGGTCCTTGACCACCGGCATGTGCGGCAGCGGATAGACTTTGACGTCCCCTTTTATGCTGTCCGCCGCTACCGTGCATGCAAGCGTGTTGCCGCCGTCGATATTCATGGCACAAGAACCGCAAATACCTTCTCTGCAGGAACGGCGAAAGGTCAGCGTCGGATCGATTTCGTTTTTTATCTTGATCAGTGCGTCGAGCACCATCGGCCCACAGTAATCCATATCAACATCATAGGTGTCGACACGTGGATTCTCATCCGCGTCCGGATCGTAACGATAAACGGCGAAGCGCCGCACATTAGTGGACTCACACGTCACCGGAAAATGCTTTCCTTTCCTAATCCGGGAATTGGCAGGTAACAGAAACTCCGCCACAGGTCACTCCTTCCTCATCAATAGACTCGCACTTTCGGCGGTATCGCATCGATTTCGTCTGTCAACGTTTCTTCGTGAACCGGCCGGTAGTCGAACGATACCTTGCCCTCGCTATCGACCCAGGCAAGCGTGTGCTTCATCCAGTTTACGTCATCGCGATCCGGATAGTCCTCCCGGGCGTGTGCACCCCTGCTCTCTTTGCGGTTCGCAGCCGACTCGATCGTCGCAATCGCATTCAAGAGCAGGTTTTCAAGTTCCAGGGTTTCTACGAGATCGGAGTTCCAGATCATCGAGCGGTCCGAAACGTGCACATCCCGGAATGATGCATAAGTGGCTTTCAGGAGTTCTACGCCTTCTTGCAGTGAATCTCCGGTTCTGAACACGGCCGCGTGGCCTTGCATCACTTTCTGCATTTCGAGGCGAATGTCTGCTGTGAGTCGCGAGCCGTTCGCATTGCGTAGTCTGTCAAGCCGCTCGATGCTCACCTGCCCGGCGTCCGCCGCCAGTGGCCGATGTCGCTGGCCCGCGGTCATCGTCTCGGCACAATGTAGTGCTGCCGCCCGCCCGAAAACAACCAGGTCGAGCAGTGAATTCGAACCCAGACGGTTGGCGCCGTGCACGGACACACACGCGGCCTCGCCGACGGCCATCAGTCCCGGCACAGCGCTTTCGGCATCGCCATCCTTCCTCGTCACAGCCTGGCCTTTGTAATTGGCCGGTATTCCGCCCATGTTGTAGTGGACAGTGGGCAAGACGGGAATCGGCGTCTTGCTGATATCAACACCGGCAAATATCCGGGCTGTTTCGGCAATGCCGGGCAGGCGCTCCTCAATGACCTGTGGCCCGAGATGCTCAAGGTGCAGATGAATATGATCCTTCTCCACACCAACGCCGCGGCCCTCACGAATCTCGATCGTCATTGAGCGGCTAACGACATCACGTGAGGCGAGATCCTTCGCGTTCGGCGCATATCGCTCCATAAAACGTTCCCCGTCCGAATTCGTCAGATAGCCACCCTCGCCGCGGGAACCTTCCGTGATCAGCATGCCTGCACCATAGATTCCCGTTGGGTGAAACTGCACAAATTCCATATCCTGCAGCGGCAGCCCCGCACGAAGCACCATCGCATTGCCATCACCGGTGCAGGTATGCGCGGACGTGCATGAGAAATACGCGCGACCATATCCACCTGTGGCGAGTATGACCCGGTGCGAGCGAAAGCGATGCAAACGCCCTTCTGCAAGGTCCAGCGCCACGACACCGCGGCAAACGTCGTCTTCCATGATCAGGTCAATGGCGAAGTATTCAATGTAAAAGTCGGCATCGTGCTTCAGCGATTGCTGATACAGGGTATGCAACATTGCGTGGCCGGTCCGATCCGCCGCGGCGCAGGTGCGTTGAGCCGTGCCTTCGCCGAAATGCGTTGTCATGCCGCCAAACGGACGCTGATAAATGCGTCCGTCTTCGGTCCTTGAAAACGGCACGCCATAATGTTCCAGCTCGATCACGGCATCCATCGCTTCCTTGCACATGTACTCAATCGCATCCTGATCGCCCAGCCAGTCGGCACCTTTTACCGTGTCGTACATGTGCCAGCGCCAGTCGTCTTCGCCCATATTACCGAGTGCAGCACTGATGCCACCCTGGGCCGCCACCGTATGGCTGCGCGTCGGGAAGACCTTGGTGATACATGCGGTCGCAAAACCGGCCTCGGCCAAACCAAAGGTCGATCGCAAGCCGGCGCCGCCCGCCCCGATCACAACGACGTCGTAGCTATGATCGATAAATTCGTAATCGCTCATGAGGCACCGAAGCCGATTTTTAGTACGGCGAACACGCCCGCTACCGCCAGCAGTATGTGCGTGAAATTGTTCATGACCAGGGAGAAAACCTTGATAGCCGGCCCGTGCACATAGTCTTCAATAACCACCTGCACGCCCAGCCTGGAGTGATAAGCGAGCGTCGCAGTCGTCAAGACCAGCAGAATGCTGTTCAAGGGCTTGCCCACCCATGCGGAGACAACATCGAATTGCAGGTTGTCGAGCAAAAGGATCGATATCAGAAACCACGTGCTCAGAAAAATCAGGGCAACGGCCGTCATCCGCTGCGCCCACCAGTGACTGGTGCCATCTTTCGCAGAACCCAGTCCCAGAACACGACCAAGCGGAGAACGCAGACTCATCCCATCCTTCCCTGGACCCTACAGTGCCAGCCAAAGCCCAAGCGTCAAGACTATCGTCGCTAAAATGACCGACCAGGCCGATGCATTTACCTGACGCATTTCAAATCCCTTACCTACGTCCCAGAAGAGATGTCGAACGCCGTTACACAAGTGAAAGAAAAACGCGAAACTAAAGCCCACCAACAGCAGGCGGCCGCCAATTGACTGCAATACCGCGGTAATTTGCTCATAAGCTGCTGCACCCGTCGACAATGCGACCAGCCAGATCGTCAATACAATGAGCCCGACCGATAGCGCAACACCGGTAACCCGGTGCAAGATAGAAACCGTCATCGTTATCGGCCAGCGATAAATTAATATGTGTGGCGACAAAGGTCGGCCGGCTTTATTCATACTTTTCTTTCGAGCGTTCTAAAAGTCGATGCAACGACCAGCTTTTTCCCAGTCGCCGTAACGGGTTGGATCCGGACCGTCTCTGCCGCCTATTTCCTTCGCCGGTTGGCTGCCTTCCCGCTGTGGTTCCGCGTTATGATTGACGCTGTCGGTCTTGCCGGTATCGGTCTTTTTTGGTGATTCGCTGGTATCGTCGGACATCCGGGAAGTATGCCAGACTGTGCAGGCTTGTGCAGGTTGGAAGCAAACAGGTTGAAGGATGTCAGCTGAGATATACAAATTGATCCGCGTCGCCGGTAGCGACTGCGGCGAGTTTCTTCAGGGGCAACTGACCCAGGACATGGAGCGGCTGGCCCAGACGGGAAGTCTCCCCGCTGCATGGTGCAACCCGAAAGGCCGCGTAATCTCCCTGCTGCGGATCCTGATGACCGACGACGGTTACGGCCTCGTGCTGCCGGCCTCGGTTGCATCTTCTGTGTGCGAGCGGCTGACCATCTATCGGCTGCGCGCAGATGTCAGCCTCGAAGTTGCAGACGCCGACTGGACCTGCCTGGTATTGAATACAGGCGGGGATCTGGAGCAACTCGATAAGCTCGATTTGCGGCCCAGACAGGAAATCAATGCCTGCCGCATCGCTCACGGACTCATTGCCGTCAATATCGGTATCGAGGAGCAATGCGTCGAACTGATGGGTTATAGAGCGGATCTGGAGAAAGCCGGAATCCAGGCAACATCGCAAACCTCGCCCGACTTCCTTCGTGGCGCAAAGATTCGCGCCGGCATTCCGGAAATCCTTGGCAGTCAAGCCGAAAAGTATACGCCGCACATGCTGAACCTCGATCTGCTCGGCGCGGTCAGTTTCGACAAAGGTTGTTACACCGGACAGGAAGTCGTCGCAAGGACCAAGTTTCTCGGCAGCAGTAAGCGTCGACTGATGCGGTACCGGACGGGTGGAACAGTGGCGGTCGGTGACAAATTGACCGATGGAGAAAAAGACGCCGGTCGGGTGATCAACGTCAGTGGCGAAGATTTACTGGCCGTAACGCCCGTGGAAATGCGTGACAAGGAA
>JAZFPY010000335.1:0-2380 GCA_036444875.1 Woeseiaceae bacterium
TTGGGGAACATCGTAAGGCGTGTGCGAAGCATGGCGTTACGCCCGACCTGCAGGCATACCGGGCCGGGCGCGAGGAAGGACTGCGGGATTTTTGTCAGCCATCGCGCGGCTATAACCTCGGTGCGAGAGGCGGCCACTACAACGGAGTCTGCTCCGCGGAAATGCAAGGCGCGTTCCTCGATGCATATCGCGCCGGGTATCACCTTCATGAATTGCAGGCCAACGTCAATTCCGCAACCTATCAGATCAACGCCAAACAGAATGAGCTGGAACATAATCAAGAGCTGATCCGCGATAAAGAAGCGCTCTTGATCGCCACAGAGACGACGGTACAAGATCGAATCCTGTTACTGGCGGACCTGAAAGACCTGTCTAAGCGTAACGGCCAGCTTGAAACGGAGATTCTGGTCCTCGTTGACGATCGTGCACGGCACGAAGAGCAACTCGCAAACTATCAGGCGTCAGTCGCAAGCTTCGGCTATTAGCCCGCCCGTCGGCGATTGGGATTCATAGCGGATCGGAGTCTTCTCTCCGCTCGCGCCGCTTTCGCTGATCCTTTTGGAACGACCCGGTCCCTCCGCCAATTCTGGGCGCGTAAGGGTCTCTTCGGTCATCGCCGTCACGACGGTCTTTGTGGTGTAAAAACCGGCACTTGCAGTCCAGTACATCGCAGTCAGGAAGTGGAATTCGGGGTGCCGCGCTTGAAAGAAACCGTTTGCCTTTCAGGTTCCTTGCGGCAGCGCAGGCGCCCGAGGTGATTTTGATCGATACGGCGTGGAATTCGCCTGTGTCAGTTGCTACTACAGGTCTCTTGGCGGCCGGTCGCTTATCGGGCGCCGCTCGTTTAGGCCGAAAAAATAAAAAGACAAGCGCAAGGATTAAAAGCGCCGCAATGCCTATTGATAAGCCCATTTGCTTCTCCACCCGCCGTGATTCTTCTTATACCCATACTGTAGACCCCGCAGACCTGCTTCGCACGTCGTAATCGTCCTGATTGGCGACAGCTCCGGAGAAATCTAACCGTTACAGGAACTCGTCGACTGCTTTTTCTGTCAGGCGTTGAGCAAACGACACGTCGACGTGCCTGGTAATTTCCCGCGACATCGCCATATCAGGGATGAATACCTCATTCAGAAGCCTGTCCACGGTTTCTTTGTGCGATGTGGCGAGATTCAGTTCTTTGTTAACTTCCAGGCTTAGCTTGTCATAGTTCGCCGAACCGACGCAGGCCCAGCCGTCGAAAACGGCTGCTTTAACGTGGCTCATACGGGGGTAGGCGAATACGCGGATGCCGTTGTCGAGCAGCGTATTGATGGCAACCTGGTTGCTGGCATTCAGCGTTCCGTGGTTCCCATCCGCAGTCAGAATGACGCGGACGTCAACACCGCGGCGCCGTGCCTTGGCCAGCTCATAGGTGATCAAGTCATCGGCGAAATATGAGTTCTCGATCACGATGTAGCTTTGCGCACGGCGAATGGCTGCAAGCTGTGCCCGGTGAATCTGTGAATCGAAATTGCGTGTATACAGGGCGCGGACCGGGTAGCCTGCATCGCCGGCACGCTTCTTTTTGCCGCCCAGGATGCGCAGGAAATTGGCGACATCGCCGAAAACGCTGGCTCGGGCCCATGCCTTGTCTGAGTCGTATTGCAGCTGGTCAACGATCGGGCCGCTAACCTCCATCATCAGGTCATGCCAGTCGTAGCGATACTCGCGCCCTATGTTCATGCCGCCGACAAAAGCTACCTTTTTATCGATGATTGTGGTCTTGGTGTGATCTCCCATGTACATGAATGCGTTCGCGCGATTACGTACCTTGACCTTCGAGTCCTTGCGCAGGTAAGCAGAAATCGACAGCGGACCGTTGTGGCCGGCCGGCAGTGATTCTGCGTCCGCCTGCATTGCCACCAGGTTGCCAAGGGCATCAATCTGGATCCGGACCTTCACGTCCTTTGATTTTTCTTTGAGAATGTCCGCGACCTCAACGGCGAAGTCGTCGTTGTCGAAGATGTAGGTCCGTATGTTGATCGACTCCTCCGCCTCACTGAATGACTCCAGCAAACGCGTGAAGTACTGCTGGCCATCGACCAGGAAGTCGATCTTGCCGGTCGAGCTCTTGTGGCCGACGATCTTGTCGAGGTCTTTCTCCCACTGCTCGAGATCCATGCCATCGCCATAGGCGACTTCGGGGATCGACGTATTCTCCAGAGACGGAAACTCTACCGCGTCCAGGCTCAAGCGACGGATAAAGCCGGTCGTTGACTTCAATACGAAAGAGGCGAGTGATGCCGCATTTGATACCGGCCGGTTAATCGGGTCAATGTAAATGGAGCGGGTATACAAAACGGCAGCTTGCGACGCACCGGCGGCCTGACGCACCCTT
>JAZFPY010000336.1:0-2293 GCA_036444875.1 Woeseiaceae bacterium
TCGTCACGCTTGCTAAAGGCCATCGATCCAGGATGCTCTTGATGACGTACGCGTTGTAGGCATAAAGCCAGTAGGCCAGTTCATCCTGCTTCGTTTCAAATCGTTCAGGCGTTGATTCCGGACTGTAGCGGCTAACTGCCGCGAGATAAGATTCGAGTCGTTGCAGATCAGGCGTGTTCTGTTGCCATCGCTCGTAGTCGACATCGCCCGCCCCGTCCACGTACGTCTGCAGCAATTGCTCAAGGACATCGTGCGAAAATCGATCTGCGGGAAAATTCTCCGGGATCGCCGCATCGATCGTGACCAATCGAGGGCGGTTCAGCAGCAAAACTGCCACAACCAAAAGCCCTGCGACGAGGGCAATGATGATGCCAATTCTCATATCTCAATCCTACCTGGCAGACCGCGAGCATGGCCGACTGAAACGCGACCAGCCACAAGGATTAAAGACCCACCGGGCAGCAGTTATATTACGCGCCCGGGCAGGTGCGGCCGACATGGATCTGGAGTATTCTTCATAGCCAGGCAAGGGGGCCATATCTGGGGTGCACGCGGAGGATGGAATGGCAATGTTCAAGAAGGCAGATGATGACGACAGGCTGGATATAGCCTCGCCACCACGAATCGGGCAGGCACGGCCAATACGCTCCAAAAACGTGTCCGTCATCGGACCAACTCTGGTTTTCAAAGGCGAGCTGTCGGCTGACGAAGACCTGATTATCGAAGGTCACATTGAGGGCACAATTGCCCATCACAAGAAGAATCTCACGGTGGGCAAACAAGGCCGGGTCAAGGCAGACATCCATGCCAGCTCCGTCATCATCGAAGGTCAGCTTGTCGGCGACATTCACAGCGAAGGAGTTGTCTCGCTGGCCAAGGGCGCCGATGTCAGAGGCAACATTTTCTGCGGCCGCATCGTCATGGAGGACGGAGCGAAATTCAAGGGAAGAATCGACATGGGAGAACCGGCCAAGATCGAAGTGCCGAAAAAACCTGTGCAGGCCAAATCCGTTCAGGTAGAAAAGGTTTCCGCCTAGCCGGACAACATTGCCTGCAGCGCCTGGGCTCGCTGCAGTTCGAGCGGCTCTTTGGTCAGGATGACCTCATGTCGCGGAGCGCAGGCACACAAGAGAGCGACGAGCCGCGAAGCGAGTAAAATAGGTGCCATGCACCTCCTCATCTTTGGTCTCATTGTTCTCACAATTGTCTTTGGCCCCGGCATATGGGTGCAGCGGGTGCTCGCGAAATACTCCGAGCCCGCTGACCGCTACTCCGGTACCGGCGCCCAGCTTGCACGCCACCTGCTGAACAAGAACGGTCTCGAGAACGTCAAGGTCGAACAAACCAGGGAAGGCGATCATTATGATCCCAATGAAAAGGCGGTGCGCCTGACGCCGGACAAGTTCGACGGGCGATCGTTAACGGCAATTACGGTCGCCGCACACGAAGTCGGTCATGCCTTACAGGACCGTGATGGTTTCGCCCCCCTGAAACTCAGAACCCGCCTGGTCAAAGGCATGCGCAATGTAGAAAGACTGGGCGCCGGAATTCTGATGGTATCGCCCTTCATCGGTGCCCTCACCCGGATACCGGGTCTCGGCATATTCATGTTCCTGGGTGGCCTGCTGACGCTCGGCAGCTCAACACTGATACATCTGGTGACCTTGCCCACAGAGTTCGATGCAAGCTTCAATCGGGCACTACCGATCCTCGAGAACGACAACATCCTGAAACAAAAAGACAGAAGACACGCAAGACTCATCCTGAAAGCCGCCGCCTACACCTATGTGTCGGCATCACTGATGAGCCTTCTCAACATAGCCAGGTGGTGGGCGATCTTGCGTCGCTGATCAATCACGCCTCAAGCATGATTCGTGGCGCTGTTATTCCTCGGTCACCTCGCCCTCTTCGACAGGTGTCAGGGCGTCTGTGTCATCGTCCTGCGCCGGTGCAGCGTCTGGTTCCGAATCATCCGCCTGCGCCGGTTCAACGGCCTGTCCCGCATTACTCCCTTGCTCGCACGTCCAACCCATTTCCCGGAGCTTGGCAATGAACTCTTCGGTTTTCCTTTCACAATAGCCAGTTTCGTTCAAGGCCCGCCACAGCACCTGAGTTTCACCAGGTGCTTCGGTATCTTTGTAGTAGTGCACTTCACAAGGAACCGTCACACCCGTTTCGTAGAGGATTTCGACACGCCTTTGCAGCTCCCCGAAGGAGCACTGATAACTCTGAGCGCCTTGTCCAAACGAAAGGCACGGTAGCAATGCCGCCAGCAGCACGGCCAGGATTTTGT
>JAZFPY010000337.1:0-2073 GCA_036444875.1 Woeseiaceae bacterium
GAATTCGAACAGACTGTCAGTCGCCTTCGTGAGCAGTTGCGCAAACTCGAAATTGAGACCGAGGCCCAAATCATGCATAGCCACCAGGACACGCTGGTGGCTCGTGACTTCGATCCGCTTGAGATGGATCGATACTCGAATATCCAGCAGCTATCACGGGCGCTTGCCGAGTCTGCCAATGACATGGGCAGCCTCAAAGACCTTCTGCAGTCGCTGACCTCCGAGGCCGAAACCCTGCTGGTGCAGCAAGCGCGTGTTACGACTGAACTTCAGGACGGCCTGATGCGGACGCGGATGGTGCCGTTCCAGCGTCATGTTGCCCGGCTCACGCGTCTCGTCAGGCAGGCTGCGGGCGAGTCCGGGAAACGTGCGGAACTGGCGGTCGAGGGCGCTTCGGGGGAGCTTGACCGGCAGGTCCTGGACAAGATGTTGCCGCCGTTCGAGCACATGATGCGCAACGCGGTCGGACACGGCATTGAGAAGCCGGAAGAGCGTCAGGCAGCGGGGAAACCAGTTACCGGCAGAATCACGATTCGCCTGCACCGCGAAGGCGCGGAGATGGTAATCGACGTTGCTGACGACGGTGCCGGCCTGGACGTCGATGCGATACGACGCAAAGCCTATGAGAAGGACATGCTCAAGCCCGACAGCAAAGTGTCGGATCAGGAAATCATGGAGCTGATCCTGACGCCGGGCTTCAGCACAGCGGAAACGGTCACTCAGTCGGCCGGGCGCGGCGTCGGCATGGATGTCGTTGCGAACGAAGTCAAGAAACTCGGCGGATCTTTGAGAATATCCTCTGTCACCGGACAGGGCACGAATTTCACGGTCCGCTTGCCGTTCACGTTGGCGATCACGCAGGCCCTGATCGTTCGAACGGGCGATGAAATTTATGCACTGCCGCTGCCGACCGTCGAAGGCGTGGCCCGGATCGCACGAGCAGATCTCGAGACCATGTTGAGCCAAAGTGAACCATGCTACGAGTATGGCGAGGAGACCTTCCGCTTCCGACATCTCGGTATGTATCTCGGCGGTCAGTCTGCAAAGCTGCCCGATGATGACTCGTTTGTGCCGGTCATTCTCATTCGCGCCGGGGAACACTCAGCGGCACTGCTTACCGACGAAATGCTTGCGAGCCGTGAGATCGTAGTCAAGTCGGTGGGCCCCCAGCTTTCGAGTGTTCGTGGCATCTCGGGTGCGACGATTCTCGGCGACGGACGAATCGTGCTTATCCTGGACATCAACGCCCTGGTTCGCACGGGCGCGCCTGTTGTGGAACTCAAAACTGCAGCGCCGACCCCGAGAGACGATCGGCCACTCGCCATGATCGTGGATGACTCGATTACTGTGCGGCGCGTGATGGAGCGTTTCCTGGAGAGAAACGGTGTGCGCGTCGTGACGGCCAAAGACGGTCTCGACGCGGTGAGCCAGTTACAGGACCACAAGCCGGACATCATCCTGCTGGATATTGAAATGCCGCGCATGGACGGCTATGAATTTGCCTCGCACGTCCGCAACGATGAGCGGTTCTCGGATGTGCCGATTATCATGATTACCTCGCGAGTCGGCGATAAGCATCGCGCGCGCGCCATCGAACTGGGTGTAAATGATTATCTTGGCAAGCCGTATCAGGACATGGAGCTTCTTGAGGCCATTCAGCGATTGCTGGAAGAACGAGGAATCAAGTTGTCGTGAATGCCGAAGCCGAGGAACTATACAGCCTGCTGGTGCCGCTCGCGGAAGATCGCCTGATCGTTCCACGTGCCTGCGTTGCGGAGGTCGTCAGGTATAGCAAGCCCGTTCAGGAACCCGGCAGCCGGAACTGGATGCTGGGCATCATTAACTGGAACGGCCGTGACCTGCCTGTCGTGTCTTTCGAAGGCACGATCGGCAAAGACATACCGGCCGTCACCGGCCGGACCCGGATCGTCGTGTTTTATGCAAGTACCAGTCAGATAAAGGCGGGCCATTTCGGCCTTTTGACACAGGGCTTTCCGCAACTCGTCCGCATCAACAAGGAAGTTCTGAAACTCGATTCGACGGAAGGCTGGCCTGAGGGCGCGCCGGTCCTGT
>JAZFPY010000338.1:0-17294 GCA_036444875.1 Woeseiaceae bacterium
AGCGTTATTTCGAAAACCTCGGCTATAAGATAATGAGCAGGGACTATGCTCCCGATATTATTCGGGAGACCGAAGAATTCAGTGGTCTGTGCCCGGACGGTGCCTATCTGATGCACAAAGCGCTGCATGACGGCAGCAGGCAATAATGAAGAATTACCGGGGACAGACCCCATTCCGCTCAAGTAGGTGGGCGTCCCCGATTACTTCAGCGTTCGCGGTCCCAGAGCACTTCCTGGCCCGATTCCGCGCGTGCCAGGACCCGGGCGATCACAAATAACAGATCTGACAAGCGATTGAGGTATTTCAGCACCTCGTCTCTGACTGTCTCAACTTTTCTCATCGTCAGGGCGCGTCGTTCTGCGCGCCGGACAATAGCTCTTGCGGTATGGCATGCAGCGGCTGCCGAGCCGCCGCCAGGCAAAATAAAGTCCTTAAGCGGTGGCAAATCGGCGTTGAAATGATCAAGGTTTTTTTCGAGCCGATCGACAAAGTGCTGCTCGATCGCGCTGTGACCCGGAATGCACAACTCACCGCCGAGTTCAAAAAGGTCGTGCTGAATCGCAATCAGACATTCACGAATCGGCTGGGACAATGAGTCCCCGGCAAGGACCACGCCGATGGCGCTGTTGGCCTCATCGACCGTGCCGTAGGCTTCGACTCGTGCACTGTCTTTTTCTACACGGCTTCCGTCGCCCAGGCCGGTTGTGCCGTCATCTCCAGTCCGCGTAACTATTTTGCTAAGCCGGTTACCCATTCGTCATTTCCAGCTATATTTCAGTTCCAGAAACCCGCTTCGCTCCTGCATAGGAAAACCGGCCGCAGTTTCGTATTTCTCGTCCAGCAGGTTTTCGACACGTGCATTCAGTCGCCATTTGTCGCCCAGTGAAATCTGTCCGGTCAGATTCGTCAAAACGTAGCTTTCGAGCTTCGTTCCGCCGAAATCCTCCCGGTCGCCGCTCGCCAGCACCGCAAGGCCAACCCTATGGATGCCGATGTTCCTCGTAAGGGTCACGCTCAGACTATCCTCCGCGCGTCGCAGCAATCGTACCCCATCTGTTGCATTGTCGGCTTTCTGGTGCACGAAATTTGCCCGCAGGCCAAAGCTGTCACCGCGATACTCATAAGCAATCTGCGCGCCACGGATCTCGGCCCGGCCGATATTCCGCAACTGAAATGTCACCAGGTCAAATTCGATGAGGTCTTCGATATCGTTCTGGTAAAACTCCAGACTGAAGTTATGCCGGGGCCCCGGATAGAATCGCAGGCCTAGCTGAACCTCATCTGCTACCTCTGGCGATAACCCGGGGTTGCCACCAAAGCCATATCTGTCCGTCGCATCGGGAGCACGAAACGCGTGGCCTATGCCCGCATTTACCGTCCACCGGTCATTTAGATCGAAGGCATATTCGGCGTTCCAGGTGGTTTCGTTACCGATGGTCTCATGATCAGTCAGGCGGACAGCAAGGAATGACTGATGCTTGCCGCTTGACCACTGGTCCTCGATGAAAACGGCCTTCACCGACGTGTCTTCTTCGAAACCCGAGCCAAACGACAATGTCTTCGCTGTCTCGTCCACGAGATACAGGCCGCCGACCCAGGTGTGATTTCCTGCTGCGAAGCTGTATTGCCAGTCGAGGGTCGCTCGCCTGGACTCGACGAAATCATCGGACTGGTTTTGAGAGACGTCATCGATGATGTGGCTCAACAGAAGTTTGCTTTGTGCCCGGCCTCCAACGGGCGTATTGATTTCGATAGCCGTGCTTGCGTTTTTGAAATCCTGGTCGAGTGGCGAAAGGAAGAAGTCGAGGTACTCGACCGTGCCGGATGCTTGCCAGTGTCGAATCGAAACGTCGTTTTTGCCCAGGCGCCTACGCCAATAAACGTTGGCAGTCAGGTTATCGTAGCCCCGATCGAGATCACTACCGGTCCGAACCGGAAAGCCGTCTGTTTCCTGCCAGTTGACTGACACGCCGAATTCCCCGTTTTCGCTGCGGCTGCCGCCTGAGGCGAAACCGGAACTCGTATTAAAGCTACCGCCACCGATACTGCCTTCGGCGTAAGTGCGGGTTGAGCGCCGCGTGATGATATTGATAACGCCACCAATTGCATCGGTGCCAAATAACGCGGAGCGCGCACCTTTCACGATCTCGATACGGTCGATGATCTCCGGTGCAATGTTCTGTATTGCGGCACCGCCGATGGTCCCTGGATTGATCCGGACACCATCGAGGAGGACCAGGGTGTGGTTGCTTTCAGTGCCGCGAAGGAATATCGAAGTCGCCTGACCCGGACCGCCGTTTCGGCCAATGTCGATGCCCGCTTCGAATCGCACGAGTTCTGCCAGGTCCGTTGCGAGGGACTGTTCAATCTGTTCACGCGTAATGACGGTGACCGGCACGATTGCATCGCTGACGGATATCTCCGTCCGTGTCGCGGTGACAATGATCGTGTCTTTCGGTCGAATTTCCTGCGCGGCTGCTGCAAGTGAAAGCGTGAATGCCAGCAAGATCGGAAATGAGCCCCTGATATTTTTCATTTCTACCCCGGTGCACACCACCCGTGTGCGTTAAAGTTCTATTCAATGCGGATGTGGTTTTGGGGTCTTGGGACAGTCACTTGAGTGGACGCCCGAATAGTCGCCCGCCGCACCATTCGCGTGTACACCAAGCCGGTCTCCGGGCTTACGAGTGGATGGGTATCCGCTCCGTAGCGCCTTCCCACGAATCAAAAGACTTCAAGTCCCAGGATTCGCAGTGGCTCCGATCGCGCTCAAGCGTTCGGGGGCTACGGGTTAACTCGATCACCGTTGCGGGGGCAGCGCCGGAATGAGAAGCATGCATGCTTCAACACCGGCTTCCCGTTCACGCGGAAAAATGCCTTTCCGGGTTCACCTGATGAACGACAACAATAGGATTGCGCGCCGCGACTGTCAAGCAGTTGATCTTTTGGGGTCAGCTTGTCAATTGCGAGCGCTGCGGCCATAGTTACGCGCGTAAATGCGGGGGTTAACGGGTCGTGATTAAAGCTGATTTAAAAAAAGTTTCGCTGGAACTCCGTACGGCGTTAGATGCGGCCGAGGCGGCGGCTGTAATCAGCCGCGCGTATTACCACGGGAACTTCACGGTAACGAGGAAGTGCGACCAGAGTCCGGTCACCGAGGCTGATGTAGAATGCGAGGAAAAAATTCGCGAGATCATCCTCAATGAGTTCCCGGACCATGGCTTCTTTGGCGAGGAAACGAGTCGGACGCAATCTGATACCGAGCATCTCTGGCTGGTTGATCCGATCGACGGCACCAAGGCTTTCGTCCGCCAGTATCCTTTTTTCTCCACGCAGATCGCGCTGATGAGTGCCGGCGAACTCATCCTCGGAGTGTCCGGTGGCACGATGATGGAGGAGCTGGCCTGGGCCGAGCGAGGCAAAGGTGCCTGGCTCAATGGCGAAAGACTGCAGGTCAGCGACATCGACAAGCTGGAACGCGCATCGTTATCAACCGGCAACCTGAAGACGCTCGCCGCAGGTGCCGGCTGGCAGAATCTGGGTAAGGTGGTGGCGATCGTTGATCGAATCCGGGGCTACGGTGATTTCTATCATTATCACCTGCTGGCGGCGGGCAAGATCGATGCCGTTATCGAATCAGATGTCAATATTCTCGATATCGCTGCACTGTCGGTCATCGTGACCGAAGCTGGTGGCATATTTACGGACCTGAACGGTGCGGCGCCGAATCTCGAAACGACGTCTGTGCTGGCAGCCAATCCTGCTTTGCACGAGGATCTCCTGGGAAGGCTACGGGGCGTCGCCGACTGATGGACCTGCGTATTTATCAGATCGATGCATTTACGAGGCGAATCTTTTCCGGCAATCCGGCCGCCGTCGTGCCGCTGAGTACGTGGCTCGAAGACTCACTGATGCAGCACATTGCTGCCGAAAACAATTGTTCCGAAACCGCCTTTATCGTAGCGCTGGACGATACGGACGCATGTTGGCACATCCGTTGGTTTACGCCGTATGTCGAGGTGCCACTCTGCGGTCACGCGACGCTCGCCAGTGCAGCTGTCATTCAGCGGGAGTTTTCGCCGGCGTCGTGGCCGATCGAGCTTCGGTCGGCCAGCGGCCCGCTCAGCGTCGATATCGACGGGGACGGTTTCGTTCTCGATTTCCCCGCCAACGCACCCGTGCCTGCTGCGATTCCGGCAGGCCTGGCACAGGCGCTGGGAACTGAGGTCGGTGAGTGCTTCAGAGCAAAGGGCTTCTATTTACTGACCCTCGCGGATGAGAAATGCGTGCAGATGCTCAAGCCGGACTTTCGCCAAATTGCCACACTGACCGACGACAGTATCATCGTGACGGCGCCCGGAGACCGCGTCGATTTTGTGTCACGGTTTTTCGCGCCGGGCCTCGGGATCAATGAGGATCCGGTGACCGGCGCCGCGCATTGTGTCTTGACTCCCTACTGGTCAAAACGCCTGGACAAGAAAAAAATGCATGCCAGACAGATTTCACGGCGCGGCGGCGACATTGGATGTGAACTGCGGGACAACCGTGTGCTATTGCGCGGACACACCGCATTTTATCTCGAAGGCCAATTGTCAGTCTGATGGCCAGTCAGTCTCATTCAGTGCGAGTTTCCCGTGGCGACAAAGAGCCGGGTATCCCGCCAGTCGACAGCCTCCATGGGCGTGGCATACAGATCCGTCAGGCGCTCCTCGGAGAGCACTGATTCTGTAGGGCCGAGTTCCCAACGGCCATCGCCGAACAATAGCAAGCACTTGTCCGCATAACGGGCGGCGAGATTCACATCGTGCAGGCTGGCAATTATCGTCGCTCCGCATTTTGCCTGCCTTCGAAAGACTCGCAACACATCGAGCTGGTGCTGGGGGTCGAGGTGATTTGTCGGTTCGTCAAGCAAGTAGACTGCCGGTGTTTGTGTCAGCGTTTGAGCAATTGCAAGTCGGCGCCTCTCGCCACCCGACAAAGTGCCGACATCGCGGTGCGGAATATCTCCCAGGTCCATCTGGTGCAGGGCTTGTTGCGCGATACGCCTGTCCTCTTCCGATTCCCATTGCAGCCGGCCAATATGCGGGTGTCGCCCTATCAGCACGGTGTCGAGAACCGTTGCCGGGAAGACATCCTCGGTATATTGCGGCAGCAGCGCCAGGTTCTTGGCGATGTCCTGGCGCCTCGTTGAAGCCAGGGACGCGCCGAGCAACAGCACCTCGCCGTGGTCAGCTGCACGCAGACCGGCAAACGTGTGCAATGTCAGAGATTTCCCGGCGCCGTTTTGCCCGAGTACGGCAAGGAATTCGCCGCTGACGAGAGCCATCTCAAGGTTCTCCACGAGCGTGCGGCCGGGCACCGTGACCGTCAGGTCACGGCAGGCAAGTGCAGACTGTGAATTCCCGCTCATACAGGCAGACTAGCTTAGCTTCGCCAGCGGAAAAAGCACCCACTGGAATAATGTTGCGGCGCCCGGGTTCCCGCGCGGCATGTGACATCTATTCCTGGAGACGAATTTCGCGTGCCGTGTCGGCGCCGATGACGACGTACTTGAGGCTCTTGGGAACCATCGCGTCAGACTCTGAAACCGCGATTCTTCCGCCCATTATTTCTGCGAAACGCTGCGGAAACCGTGGCTTTCGATCCGGCTCGGCAATGCCTGCCGGTATGTCGGGCTGCCCGTTCGCAGGATTGTACTTATCCGTGGCGCCGAGTGTGTGCAAAAACTCATGCGCGATAACTACGTTGTTCGTCCCGGCCTGGCGCTGCCCGGCAAACGCATTGACGACACCGACCATTCCCTTTTGTATGCCGACTGAATTCTCGAGCACGAAGTCGGAGCGCGGCGCATGATAACGGACAAAGACACGCACATCCGGTGCCGGATCGTCCTGGTCACTGGCAACCCGGTTGGCCCACCATCGCATCTTTAGGCTCCACAACATGACGTCGATGGTGCCCGGTGTCGAGCCCGGTGTAGGCGGTTGTTCCTTGATCGGCGTACCCAGTTCGACTCGTACAGGTCGGGCGAGGGTATGTCCGTACTTCGCAGTCTCACGAGCAATAAATGTTTCAATACTCTTGAAGCTGTCGACAGTGACTGTCTCAATGTAGCGTGCACTTTCCGTGCTCCCGTCACCGTTTATCGGATAAATTTTTACCCATAGACTGTTGTTCCAGTCGGTGCTCCTCGCTTCCGTCAACCAGGTGCTGACGGCAACGAAGAACAGGACCAGGAGCAGCAACGTTACGCGGATTGCCTTGAACATGATGCGATTTAAGCGTTGGCCGCGCAGACAATACAGCGACCAGTTCCCAGATCGCGGGAAAAGCTTTTGATACGTCTGAGTTTTGTGATGGGAGTCAGGCTACTCGAGCGGCGGCGGACGGCGCACCATGCCGGCCTGTTCGAAAGCGTAAGCGATTTCGATCAGCTTCTTCTCACTGAAAGCCGTGCCAATAAACGACATGCCGATCGGCAAACCAGACACGAATCCCGCCGGGACTGTAATGCTGGCGTAACCCGAAACAGCTGCGAACGTGGAACTTCCAATGCCGAAAGCGACGTCGCCGTTCACGTGATCGGTCATCCAGGCGGGGCCATTCGATGGAGCGATCAACGCGTCGAGCTCATGTTCGCTGAGAGCGGCGTCGATTGCATTTCGTGTGACCCGTTGAATCTCTTCCAGCGCCTCTACGTAGTCAGGTTCTGTCAACGGCCCTTTGGCTTGCGAGTCCTCCAATATGTCCTGGCCGAAAATCGGCATTACGCGTTCAGCGTTGGTGGTATTGAATTTGATTATTTCCTCCAGGCTCCCGCGTGATGCGTTTGATGATTCGAGATAAGCGTTCAAATCCGTTTTGAATTCGTACAACAACACCTGATAACGGGCATCACCGAGGCCGTTGATGTCGATTTCGACCGGGTCAACGATTTCAGCGCCATTTGCTTGCAATAAATCCGCGCTATCGTTCAGGATTTTTTCCACGCGCGCGTCACTGCCTGCGCCGAAATACGTTCGCAGGATACCGATCCGCTTGCCGATGAGCGCATCGCTGCGCAGGCCCGCGGCATAGTCGGGTAATTTTTCGGGGCGTGATGCACTTGCGGGGTCAGCTGGATCGGCGGCTGCCATCGCGTTCAGGAGCAAGGCCGCATCTCTGACGGTACGCGCCATCGGACCGGCCGTGTCCTGACTGTGTGCGATCGGAATGATGCCGTCACGACTGACGAGCCCAAGCGAGGGCTTGATGCCGACGATGCCGTTGATACTTGCGGGACAGATAACCGATCCATTCGTTTCCGTACCGACAGCGAGGGTCGTCAGATTCGCGGCAACGGCGACTGCCGAGCCGCTCGAAGACCCGCAGGGGTTTCTCAAGAGATCATAAGGATTCTTTGTCTGCCCACCCAGGCTGCTCCAGCCACTTGAGGAATGCTCGGACCGGAAATTGGCCCATTCGCTGAGGTTCGCTTTGCCGAGAATGATGGCCCCGGCTTCGCGCATCGCTTTGACAAGAAATGCATCGTCCGGTGGCCTGTGCCCGGCAAGTGCCAGGGAGCCGGCCGTTGTCGCCATCTTGTCATCTGTATCGATGTTTGCTTTAAGCACGACCGGGATGCCGTGCAACGGCCCACGCGGGCCGGATTCCTGTCGCTCGCGATCCAGCGCATCGGCGATGTCGAGGGCATCCGGATTCAACTCGATAATAGCGTTGAGAGAGGGACCATTGCGATCTGTGGCATCGATCTTGTTCAGGTAATACTCGACCAACCCCCTTGCGGTGAGGTCGCCGCGCTCCATCAGCCGCTGGAGCGTGCTGATGTCAAACTCGTCGTAATTCCTGGGTGTCTCGCCGCTGCAGCCGAGTATCAAGAGCGTTGCCGCAACTGCGGTCGTAATGAGGCGTTTCATGCCAAGCCGACTCCGGGATAAATATCGATAGGTGAGCCTACTGCCGCGGGTGGATCTATGGAATTAATAATCGAAGTATCGCCGCTCCTATTACGGTTTACGAAAGCGAAGGACGAACCGGTCCGTTTTGCCACGTAGCTTCGGATCGAAAACGGATTTGCTGTAATCGTCGTCCATGTTGCGTAAGACGTCGCTCGTGCCGTCGAGCACAAAGCCGGCTATCTCAAGTTCCGAAATGACAATGCCGGGATCGATACGATGCACCGAGTTTCCGGTTTCACGAGGCGATCCGGCCTCGGCGAAGTGATCGACCACACCCAGTACGGCACCGGGCTTCATGCCCTTGTAGATTTCCGCAAGCAGCCTGGGCCCGTCGATTTTCGGCCAGCTATTTTCCGCGTCTACATAGAAAAAATCGTGGTACGTCAGCATCAGTGTGACGGCGTCAAATTCCTCGCCCGGTAATTCGAGTTCGTTGTTCTCGGCCATTAACACCTCGACATTGGCGAGGCGGCCATCGGCGTAACGTTCTTCAAATTCATCGCCGACAAAACCCAGGTATGCCGCATTGCTATGCGCTACGACCTTGCCTTCCGGGCCAACGACGATCGAGATCAGCTCGCTGTAGTACCCCCCGCCAGAAAACAGATCGAGGACAGTCATGCCGGGCTCGATGCCGAAAAATGCCAGGACCTCGGCTGGTTTCCTACCGGCATCGCGGTCATGGTCTGCGCTGCGGCGATTGGGATGGGCGACGGCGTCCTGGTAAATGGAGCTTGCTGCCGTCTTTGATGCGGACGCCGGCTCACTTTCTGCTGCTGCCTGCTCCGGTTGCTGCTTGCAAGCTGTCAGAGCAAGAAGAAAAGCGATTGGAAAAATTCTTAGATACATGGGATTTCCAGTATTTGCGGCATGATGGCGACTATAGACTCGCCCCCCATAACAAAGTGCCAGGTTCGCCAGAAACAGGGCTGCAATATGGAGCCCCAACAGGGCTGCAATAAAAAGCCCCGCGGCTGGAAGCAGCGGGGCTAATGACTCTTTTTATTATTAAAGAGGTAACTGTGAATTCGGTAACCAGATACAGACTTATTATTATTATTGGATCTGGATCTTATTGTTGTTGTAATTATTATTCTTCTGGCGTCTAAATCCTGTTTGTATCGATTTTCCGGTTTCCGAGTCCAGTTACACTTCGCTTGGGCATCATAATAAAAGCAAGTCCTATGCCAACAGACCGTAAGTTAATACAATTCAGTCGCTTATAAGGATTCCCGGAAAGAGTCCCTTAAGATTCTGATACTGGTTGTAAAGAATGTCGACGGAATGCTGCAGCCGGACATTTTTTGGTTGAAAAACAACAAGTTATAACTAACTGAATTATCTGTCATTTTCCCGGCGAGTCCTTTGCCAGAGCTATTTTCATTGCCCGGGAATTGACGATCTTATGTCTTATTCGGCATCTGAAGGAATACAGCTCTTCCAAACTGCGCAGTTTGTCAAATTATTCGACGTGCGATACGTCGCGGGCTCGCTCCAGAAGGCTTACCAGGCTGTAGAAACGACCGTTTCTGATCACGGCCACGATGTTCAGCGCGTCCGCGACCCTGGCTAACGGGTCACCCGTCACCAGCACCATATCTGCGAGGGCCCCCTCGGCAATCCGCCCGATCTGGTTTTCGAGTCCCAGGACGGCGGCCGGGTTGGCGCCCGTGGCCCGCAATACCTCGTCGCCGCGCAAGCCGGCAGCGGCGAGTGCCCGCATCTCCGCGTGGAGCGCAAGTCCGGGCGGCAGGCCGCTCGGTTTGCTGCCCAGCATGATCGTCGAGGCAGAGCCAGCGATGTTGGGGATTGACGAAAAGCGCCGCAGGGCTGATTTGCGTTCCTGTAAGAGCTTGGCCTGTCGCGAGTGAAATAGAGCGGAAAGGCCAGGCGTGCCCGCATCGGCAAGCCCGGACACGAGTGCGATAGTGCCGGCCGCAGCCGGAATGTCCTGATAGCGATTACCCTTGGGCGAGGTTGGCAGGGCGTCCGTGCCGAGCAGCAGGTCTGCCCCCACGCTAAGACCGACTCTCCAGTTTTCGGCGAGCACCGGGATACCTTGTGCCTGCCACTCGGAGACAGCGGAGCGCCGGTCGGCGTCCGTCAGACCCGAGGACGGAATCGTCACAAACTGAAAGTCCTTGTCGTCATCAGGTTTACTTTGCGCAATATCGCCCGCCCACAATAATCTCGGTCCCGGAGTCTCTTCGCCTTCCCACAACAGAGGATCGTAATTCGGTCGGTAATCACTCGTGATCAGTGTTGTCACGCCGTAACTGAGTAACTCAGCCCCATGGCTTTTCTGATCTCGGGAAGAAAGAGATGAGTAACTGTCGATAAAACCCGGGAGTATCGTCACGTTGCCGAGGTCGAGCACGGTTGCATCGGGCCATTCGCGGCGGGCTGTCAATGCCGCGATACGAGGCCCGTCGATGAGCACATCGAGGTCGTGCCTGTATTCACTGCCTGTTCCGTCGAAGAGGCGGGCCGCGCGAATGACCAGTTTCGCGCTCGGTGGATTCATGAGCGGCAACTCATTTTTCTTTGCTCGTCTGCCAGGCCGTGAGTCGGGTTGCCCAACGGCCGCATAAAATACGACAGACGTCGCCTGCCGGTCGTCAAAGTCACGTGTTTTGATGACGCCATCGGAGGTATAAAAAAGCCGTTTTCTGTCGAGCCAGCTGACCGGAGAGGCGAAAAAGTCTTCTCCTGATGCGAAATGTCTGACGAGCGGTGGGTCGGAGAGAATCGCCATCTCGATAAACAGGTCGCTGCCGGTTTGCCGAAGGAACGTGAGGATGCTCCCATCCGGCCGCCACGATGGCGCCGACAAGGGATCGGTCGAGACCACAATTTCATTCGCCGGATGACCATGGCGCCGCAGAACCAGCGACCAATGATTGTCGTATCGCCGGATGTAGGCCAGGTGCCGGCCGTCGGCCGACCAGACCGGCTCTGTTTCATCTCCGGGGTGGTTCGAAATCCTCCAGCTCAGGCCGGTCGGGAGGTCGGTTTCCCAGATATCGAAGCCACTTGTTCCCCTGGCCGAGGAAAATACGATCCTTTCTCCGTCCGGATGCCACTCCGGGTGCTGATCGAAATACATTGCGCCACTGATCTTTGATGACTTTGCGCCGTCCAGATCGATTGCCCAGATCTTGCTCTTGCCGGCACTTTGGGTCTGATACAGGATCTGGCCCCCGTCCGGGGACCAACGCGGGCGGGCGGCCGGCAGCAGGTTGTCGCTCAAGATCTTCGCCTGACCGCCGTCGGCCGGCACAATCCAGATACTACCAAGCAGGTCGATGGCCAGGCGGCCGTCGAAGGCAGAGACGTCCGCGGCGAGATTGGTGCCTTGCGACAAAACCATCTCCGCCTCGGCAGGTGCAGCGCAAACGATCAGCAACAGCAGGCTTCGCCAGTTTCGGCAGACTAAAAAATCAGCCACTACGTTCAATCCTCAAATCCAGGAGTTCTGCGTCGCTAACGTCGAAACCGATCTGCATGGGCTGACAGCAAATCTGGCAGTCTTCAATGTACGTCTGTGCGCCGGCCGACAGATCGAGAACGATACTCATTAACTCTGCACAATATGGGCATTTGATCGTGCATTCCGGAAGCCAGGTAGTCATGAGTTTGCGCAATTCAGGGTTGCAGGCGCGTGCCGACCCAGGGGGTCACATTGAACTTGTGTTCGGACGCCCTGACGAGTTCCCGTTTCCACGCGCCACGGTCATGAATTCTGTGCTTGCCTTCAATCCATAGCTCGATCGCCGATGCCCAAAAACGGATACCGCCCCAGTGTGGCGGGCGCTCGATCGTTGGCTGCTCTGTACCTCTGAGCGACAGCAGATCATCAGACAGCGACAAGCCAAGTCGCGCGGCCCGGTCTCTTAGTTGCGCAATCAAATCCTCGCGTGATGCCAGCACCTCGCTTTGGTCACTACCCCATGCGCCGAGTTGGCTGCCCCAGTCGCGGCTTGCGAAGTAAGCGTCACTTTCTGCTTCCGGAGAACGAACGGCAAGCCCCTCGAGGCGAATCTGTCGGCCAAGCGCATCCCAGTGAAGCACCGCTGCGACCTTGGCGCTTTGCTCCAGGTCTTTCACTTTTTTTGAGTTGTAATTGGTGTAGAAGACAAGGTAGCCGGGATCTGGCACGAATTCCTTGCAGAGCACGACGCGCGCAGACGGATTGGCGTCGCCATCTACGGTGACCAAAGTCATGGAATTCGGATTCCGCTGTATCTCGCTCGCCGTCGCTTCCTTGATCCATGCGTCGGCCCAATGCATTGGATCGGCCGGCAGCTCGTCAGGAAGACGGTCCGCATACTTTGGGTTACTCAAGCCCTACTCCCAGTGATTTAGACATGTAATACGCGGGATCGCCGCAGACTATCAGACCGGATGTTGTGTATCACGCCGAAATAAAAGTGCCGCCTTCGCGCCTCGGATCGGCAGCGACTTCGAATCCCGATTGCGCATCGAAATGAGCTGCGCCGACGCCGCCAAAGTACATGCCGATGGAAGGATAAAGCGTGACTGGAATGCCGAGTAGCGGCATATCCAGGCCCGGTTCCACGGCGAGATTCATACCATCGTCCGAGATCTCAAGATGAACACGCGGGTGTGCCACGGCGTCCGCGAGTGGCAGGCCGATTTGCACGAAGTTGACGAGGAACTGGTGCAGGGCCGTCGTAATACGATCGGCACCGGGCGAACCCATGGCCAGCACCTGGTTACCGGTTCGGGCCACCCCGGGCGCCATGTTGGACGGCAGGCGTTTACCCGGCGGTCCGGCTTCGAGCCCTTTGCGGTTCAGCTCGAGTTCACCGAGGCAGTTGTTCATCCATAACCCCGTGCCTGCCGGCATTTCACCGGAGCCATAGCCGGACGATGCCGTTATGGCGCAGGCCATGCCCGTGTCGTCGACAACGGATGTGTGCACCGTCGAGGCGGATGAATACTGGCCCAGCAATTGACCCGACCTCGTTTGCTCGAGCAGCTTTGCCACTTCCCCGGCTACGTCTTCGGCGAGGTCCAAATGGATTTTTCGATAGGAAAGCGCTGCGCGTTGCACGGCTACCAGGTATCGCAAGGTCTCGTCGTTCCACTGACTTGCCGGCTTGTCCTGGAATGCCAGCAGCATGGCTGCCAATACCGCGCCGCCGATTGCAGGTGGTGGATTGGTCGCGATGCGCCAGGCACCAAGGTCGGTACAAAGAGATGATCGCATTATTGGTTCATAGCTTTGCAGGTCCTCAAGCGTTAGTGCACCTCCAGAATTCTGGACGTGATCGGCGATCCGCGTCGCGATCTCGCCCTCGTAAAAAATGCGGCTCCCTTCGCTCGCGATCGCGCTCAGGCTGTCGGCGAGATGAGGAACAACAATGTTGCTTCGCACATCGCGCAGCGAACCGTCTGCTTCATGCAGCGCTGTAGCACCGTCTTCGCTCCTGCCGAAGATGACGTCGCCGGAATATTGCAGGTAGTAATGGCAGGCGGCCGACAGTGGAAACCCCGTTCTGGCTGCGCGTATGGCGGGATCGACCAGGCGCTGCCAGCCTACATTCCCGAATTCCTGCCAGGCCCGGTCCAGTGCAGCAAGTGATCCGGGCACGGCAATGGATCCCGGGCCAACGAGCGTCTCGACGCCACCGCCATAGTCCATGGATACGGGCACGGCGCCACTGATCGTATACCCGGGCGTCAGTCCCTTGCCCGGCACCGAGACATTGCCGTCGATGGTGATCGGATCGGAGTCGGGCGGCCAGACGGTGACATAGGTGCTGCCGGCCAGGGCACACACGCCCGGCTCGGTGTTGACTGAAAATATTGCTGCGGCGACAGCACAATCCACTGCATTGCCACCGGCATCGGCGACTTCGGCTGCGGCGTCAGCGGCAAGCTGCGAAGTCGTTGCGACAGCGACTCTAGGCATCGCGGTCACCGAAACTTGCTTGCAGCAACGGTAGCTCGCGGTTAAAAGTGCACAACGGAACGAATACTTTTGCCCTCATGCATCAGGTCAAACGCGGTATTGATGTCCTCGAGCGGCATCGTGTGCGTGATGAACTCGTCGACCTTAATTTCGCCGTTCATGTACTGGTCGACCATTCCCGGAAGTTGCGAACGGCCTTTGCAACCGCCAAAAGCGGTTCCCCGCCAGACGCGACCGGTGACCAGTTGAAATGGACGTGTCGATATCTCCTGGCCGGCACCTGCAACGCCAATAATTACAGACTCGCCCCAACCTTTATGACAGCATTCCAGTGCGGCACGCATCAGCTTGACGTTGCCGACGCATTCGAACGAGTAATCCACGCCGCCGTCTGTCATGTCGACAATGACTTCCTGAATCGGGGCGTCGTGATCTTTCGGGTTGACCGTGTCCGTAGCGCCCATTTGTGTGGCGAGTTCAAACTTGTCCGAATTAATGTCGACGGCGAGGATGCGGCTGGCTTTCGCCATCGTCGCGCCCTGAATTGCGCTTAAGCCCACGCCGCCAAGTCCAAACACGGCGACCGTCGCACCGGGCTCGACTTTGGCCGTATTTAATACGGCGCCGATGCCGGTCGTGATGCCGCAACCGAGCAGGCAGACTTTTTCCAGCGGTGCGTTCTCGCTGATCCTGGCAACAGCGATCTCCGGCAAAACGGTGTACTCACTGAATGTCGAGGTACCCATGTAGTGGAATATCTGTTTGTCGCCTCGGGAAAAGCGTGACGTTCCGTCCGGCATAAGGCCCTGTCCCTGAGTGACTCTGATGGCCTGGCACAGATTGGTCTTGCCCGATGTGCAGAAACTGCATTCGCCGCATTCGGGCGTATAGAGCGGGATGACATGATCGCCGGCTTTTAAGCCCTTAACACCGGCGCCGACTTCCTCGACGATTGCTCCGCCCTCATGGCCGAGAATTGCGGGAAATATTCCCTCCGGGTCCTCGCCGGACAATGTGAACGCATCCGTATGGCAAACACCGCTTGCGATATTGCGCAGCAACACTTCGCCTTCTTTCGGCCCATCGATTTCGATCGTTTCAATTTCAAGCGGTTTGCCGGCTTCCCAGGCAACAGCGGCACGGGTCTTCATTCTCGTCTGTTCCTACCTTAAGAGTTTGTTATTGGCTCACTCGCCGATATTCGCATTGTTGGCAAGCAAGTAGTAGTGGTCTCCGCAGGACCTTCGATCCGGTCCGCATTCTGCGCTCCACGGGGATCCGGCCGGGTGATCCATGACCCGTTCAGCCGGCGTTCATATAATCAATAAAAACAAAGACTTGAATTCAGCCTCGATTCATCTCCCGGGCAGTAATCTGTGCCTGTACTGTCAGAAAAGGAGTCGGTCATGAAACGCTTGGTCTGGTCATTGGTTCTTGCGAGCGCCTTGTTCGTTGCCGGGGCGCCCGAGGCCTCAGCACATGGAAGTCATAATGGCGCTTATGGCGGTTACGACAGGTACTACGTTGTCAGGCACGGCCACCATTATCCCGGGTGGTTGCGTCGACATAATGATTTTCATCGCTGGTATCGGCGGAGCCATTACCGTTACGATTCTTATCTGAGCTGGTCCCGGCTTTTCGATATTTATCATTACGAGCGAAAGTATCATCGGCCTTATCGATACCAGGATCATCATCGCGACCGCCATCACAGACACTATCGTCATCGGTAGCGGGATTTCGCCAGCAATGCGGGCTCCCGCAAAGCATCTGACGCTTGCTGTTGAAGCCCGCAGCGCGAGGGAGTGATGGTGAGACTTCTGTTGTCCGCCCGTCTCCTGTAAAACGTCACTCATCGCCTGATTCAGGCTTTACGGACTCAAGACGGGCAATGAACCTCGACGAATTACGCAGCAGTATTTCATCAATCGACCAACGTCTGCTCGAGTTGATTGCTGAACGACAGCAGTTAGCAGGCGAGATCGGACGGAGCAAGCAAGCCACGGGTCGTGCAACCCGGGATTTCGAGCGGGAGAAAGACGTCCTCGACATGGCGCGGCAAAAGGCAGAAGCAATCTCAATAGACCCGAATATTGCCGAGGAAATCATGCGGACACTGATTCGGTCATCGCTCACGAGTCAGGAGCGAGATCGCGTCGTCGCGGAAGGGAAAGGTAACGGCCGGCGGGTGCTGGTCATTGGCGGTGCCGGCAAGATGGGTGCCTGGTTCGTTGACTTCTTTGCTTCACAGGGATTCGCAACAAGTGTCGCTGACCCCGGCATCGAACCCGGCCCGGGCCGATTCTCCGACTGGCAGGAAGCCGGTATCGACTATGACGTTATCGTCGTTGCGACGCCGTTGGCAGCGAGCGGTCAGATACTGGCGGAACTGGCGGAGCGCAAACCCGAGGGTCTCATCTTCGACATAGGGTCGCTGAAGACGCCATTGCGCGACGGGCTCGAGCGCTTGAAAGACGCCGGCTGCCGTGTAGCGTCGCTGCACCCGATGTTCGGCCCGGAAACAGAATTGTTGTCCGGGCGCCATCTCATCTTCGTTGATGCAGGCTGTGAAGAAGCGACCGCAGCTGCCAAAGAACTTTTTTCGGCGACAATGGTGGATGAACTTGATATGGATCTGGACGATCACGACCGCCTCATCGCTTACGTCCTCGGCTTGTCTCACGCCCTCAATATCGCCTTTTTCTCGGCGCTTGCCGACAGTGGTGAGGCCGCACCGAAGCTGGCACAGATATCATCGACGACGTTCGACGCTCAGCTTCTGGTCGCCGCGCTCGTGGCGCAGGATAACCCCTATCTGTATTTCGAGATCCAGAGCCTGAACAAATTCGGTCTCGGATCCCTGGATGCCCTCTGCGAATCCGCCAACAAGATACGGCAACTTGTTGCAGACGGTGACGAGGCGGGCTTTGCCGAGCTGATGAATAAAGGGCGTGAATACCTCGCAAAGCGCCGCTAAGCAAGAAATGCGGCCTCAGCCGATTAGTTCCTGTTCCGATTCGCCGCAACTCTTGCTGTAAGCTGTGGGCCGGAACAGCGACTTGCGCTCAGCTTTTTGGTAAAAGGCCTACCTTGGGGAGACTACGGGCGAATCGGCCAACATGGGAAACGACAAAGACCAGTCAGCAGAGCTGCAACAGTTACGCAGGCAGCTAGCCGACCTGCATGACGAAGTCGCCAGGAACGAAGGGATTCTGCACAAGTCCCAGGATCGGGAGCTTGCACTTCTACAGGCTGGCGATCTTCGCGCTCTGTTTCGGACGATGGTCATTGGACTTGCCGACAGTTGTGGCCTCGCACAGGTCACCGTCGTGGTTTGCGATCCGGACCACGACATTCGCCACCTGCTGGTTGCCGGTGGCACACAGCCGGGGGATCTG
>JAZFPY010000339.1:0-3968 GCA_036444875.1 Woeseiaceae bacterium
CAGGAACGCGCAGCCAAGCTGGGGCTTGCTGTACGGGATATCGCTGACCGGGTTGTTGCTAATGTGCGCGGGGAAGTGGCGACGCGTTTCACCTGGCGCGACAAGAAGATCGATGTACTGGTCCGTAGCGTCGATACGCGCAATGCCAGCGTTGAAGAACTGCGCAAACTGATTGTCAACCCGACCGCGGAAAGACCTGTCACCCTGGAGGCTGTAGCCGACATCAGGGTCTCCCGTGGACCCTCGGAAGTTCGCCGCATCGCGCAGGAACGTGTTGCCCTGATTACCGCAAATCTCGGTTACGGGGATCTCGGGGCAGCTGCCGCCGAAGCGCAGTCGATCATTGATCGCACACCGATGCCATCGGGAGTCACGGCGATGGTATCGGGACAGAATGAAGAGATGCAGGCTTCGTTCCAGTCGATGCAATTTGCGTTGGGGCTCGCTGTGTTCCTGGTGTATCTCGTGATGGCGTCACAATTCGAGTCGCTTATCCATCCCTTTGTCATCCTGTTCACTATTCCGCTGGCCCTGGTCGGCGCCGTTCTCGCCCTCTTCCTGACAGGCACTACCGTTAACATCGTAGCCCTGATCGGCGTCATCATGCTCGCCGGTATCGTGGTCAATAACGCAATCATTTTGGTGGACCTCATCAATCAGTTGCGTAGCAGTGGAACAGCGAAGACTGAGGCGATTATGGAAGCCGGCCGCGCGCGGTTGCGGCCAATACTGATGACGACGCTGACGACCGCTCTCGGGCTGCTGCCGATGGCAATTGGTTTTGGCGAGGGCGCGGAAGTCAGAACGCCAATGGCAATAACCGTGATCGGCGGCCTGTTGGTATCGACGCTGCTGACGCTGATCGTGATTCCCGTTGTGTATTCTTTACTGGATCGCAAGAAGTGGCCATCGAGCCTTGCTGCCGGTAGCGAAGTGGCCAGCCCCGCAGGCGGCTAACCGGGCGCAGAAATGAAGCATACCGAGATCGCAATTCGCCGCCCGATTATGACAACTGTGATTTTTGTGGCACTCGCGCTGGTCGGGATGCTTGCTGCAAGACTGCTGCCACTCGAAAAGTTTCCCGATATCGAATTCCCGGGGATCTTCATCCAGGTTCCCTACGAAGGCTCAACACCCGAGGAAATTGAGCGCCTGATAACGCGACCGATTGAGGAAGCGCTGGCAACATTATCGGGCGTCGAGCGTATGTACTCCTCGTCCAGGGATAATCAGGCCGAGGTGTTCCTGCAGTTTGGCTGGGATGAAAGCATGGGGGTAAAGGGAATCGAGGCACGCGCCAAGGTAGACGGTATTCGCCAGGAACTCCCTGATGACGTAAGACGAGTATTTATTTTTACGGGGTCGCTGGGCGACCAGCCGGTTCTGCAGCTCAGAATTTCAAGCGACCGCGACTTGTCGAACAGCTACGATCTGCTCGATCGCCTGCTCAAGAGACCCCTTGAAAGACTCGAAGGCGTATCGCAGGTCCAGCTGCACGGGGTCGATCCGCGAGAGATTCGCATTCTGCTCGATGCGGACCGGTTGGCGGCTCATGGCATTGATCTTAATGAGCTTCGCCAGCTCCTCGAGCGCAGCAATTTTGCCGTCAGTGCGGGACGCATTACCGACGGCGGCCAGCGATTCAGCGTGCGGCCACGTGGCGAATTCGCCTCGCTGGACGAAATCGGCGACATCGTTATCGATAAGAGCAACGTGCGTCTTCGCGACGTTGCCGAAATCGCCTTGCGAAGCCCCGATAGAGAGTACGGCCGCCATCTTGACCGCAAGTACGCCATCGGCGTGGCGATCAGCAAGTCGACCGGATCCAATATGGTGGACGTTACTGACCGCGTAATGGCGGAAGTGGAAAAGATCAGCCGCCTGCCACAAATGCAGGGAATCAACATCTTTTCCCTGGACAACCAGGGCGACAGCGTACGCGAATCCTTATCCGATCTGCTAAATGCCGGCATGGTCGGCGCACTTCTCGCTCTGTTGGTTCTTTACATGTTTCTCCGGCAGGTAACAACAACTTTGATCGTGATTGCTGCAGTGCCATTCTCGCTGACAATAACGCTCGGCGTTCTGTACTTTGCCGGACTTAGCCTGAATATGCTGACCATGATGGGGCTGATGCTCGCCGTTGGCATGCTGGTGGATAACGCCGTTGTTGTGACCGAGAACGTTTTCCGTCACCGTGCAATGCATCCCGACAAACCCCAGGCAGCGACATTGGCAGGTGTCAATGAAGTTGGCCTTGCCGTCATCGCCGGCACGGCAACGACGATCATTGTTTTCGTTCCGATTATGTTCGGAACAAAAACCGACATTTCCGTATTCATGACACACGTGGCCGTGACTATCATTGTCGCTCTGCTCGCCTCCCTGTTGATCGCTCAGACACTGGTACCGATGCTGGCCGCGCGCGTCGCACTGCGGCCCGAGCCGAAAGGCCAGGCTTTGATGGTTCGCTTGACCAAGCGCTATGTGCGAAGCCTTCAGTGGATTCTGGTTCATCCGTGGAAAACCTTCGGCGGTATTATCTTCATATGTGTTATCGGAGTGATGCCGCTAGTGCTGCAACTGGTCAAGTTCGACGCATTCCCGCAGGAATCGGGGCGACGGTTATTCATGCCGTACCATATAGATGGACAGCATCCGCTCGAGCGAATTGAGGCCACGGTCGACACAATCGAGGAGTACCTTTTTTCCCGCCAGGAAGAATTCAACATTCGCTCGATCTACAGCTACTACGACTTGGTTCGTGCCCAGTCGACCATATTGCTAACCGATGAAGACGACGCAACGCTTTCGACAAAGGAAATCATCAAGCGTATCGAGGCAGACATGCCAGTCATCGCCATCGGAAAACCGAGTTTCGAGTTCGAGCAACAGGGTGGAGGCGAGGGCTTCAACCTGCAGGTCTCGGGTGATTCAACTGGACGCTTGAACGAGCTCGCTGCTAACCTCGCGCGCTCGCTCGAGTCAGTCGAAGGACTCAAGGACGTTCGTTCCGACGCTCAAGCCGGCGAGCGTGAAGTCCGCGTACACGTTGATCGGGTACGTGCCGCAGCGGTCGGCCTTACCGTCCAGCAGATCGCAGGATCGATCGCGATCGCAATGCGCGGCCAGAATCTGCGCGAGTTTCGCGGTGATCTGGGCGAAGTCGCGGTCCGGCTGGCCTTCAGAGACAGCGACAAGCAAAGCGTGGAGCAACTGGCCAACCTGCCTCTTTATGCTGCAGACGGACGGCGAATCACGCTGGGGACCGTGGCCAATTTTCATCTCGGCTATGCACCTGACACGATCCAGCGCGTTGACCGCCAGACCGCTGTAGTAATTTCGGCGAACCTTGAGGAAGACTCCAGTCTGGAACTGGTTCGACCAAAGGTCGAAAGCCTCATGGAGCAGTTCGAACTTCCGCCTGGCTACAGCTGGAAGTTTGGGCGTGGTTTCGACCAGCAGGATGAAACGCAGCAGATGATGGCGACCAACATCATGCTGGGCATTGCCTGCATCTTTCTGGTCATGGCCGCGGTGTTCGAATCTTTGCTGTTCCCATTTTCGATCATCCTGGGTTCGATCGCGTTTTCGATATTCGGCGTATTTTTGTTTTTTGCAGCGACGGGCACCACATTTTCGTTCATGGCGTCGATCGGCATCATGATATTAATTGGTGTCGTCGTGAATAACGGCATCGTACTCGTCGATCACATCAATAACCTGCGCCAGGAAGGTATGCCGCGAAATGAGGCGATCATCGAAGCGGGCCGGAATCGACTGCGACCGATATTGATGACGGTAGCGACAACAATTCTCGGCTTGACGCCGCTGGCAGTTAGCACCACTCAGGTCGGCGGCGACGGTCCTCCGTATTTCCCGATGGCCCGCGCCATTATCGGCGGCCTTGCATTTTCCACCATCGTCTCGTTGCTGGTCGTACCCGCGCTTTACGCCTACTTCGACAC
>JAZFPY010000340.1:0-8115 GCA_036444875.1 Woeseiaceae bacterium
GGGTGTTGGCCGTAATTCAGGCTCATCGATTATCTGCAACAGACGACTGCGCCATTTTCCCGCTACAATACGCAGCCGCCCCGGTAGCGATCGATTGTGGCCTGGACGCTTAACTCTCGCCATGTCTCCCTCGCAGCAAGAACGGAAGTGTCATTTCAATACGCATGACTGCGTTAGTGTAAGTTATTCGACATTTGAAAAAACGCAATGTGACAATGCATCAGGCAGAAGACACATCGATCTCCGGTAAACGTGGTGGCTTCATCAAGCGGCTTCGCGCCCGGCTCAACAGCGGTGATTCGTGGCTTAGCTACGACCTTGCTAGTCTCGCTCCCGGCGGCAAAATCGATGAGGGCGTACTTGAGGAACTTGAGGCTCAGCTCGTCATGGCGGACGTTGGCGTGGAAACAGCGGCTGGAATCATTGGCGACCTGCAAAAACGCCTTGCCCGCAAGGAACTGAAGGACCTCGATGCATTGACAGGCAGTTTGCGTCAGTCGATGACGGATATCCTGGGATCAGTGCAACAGCCGCTCGTCATCCCCGAAAGCGATCGCCCGTTCGTGATTCTGATGGTTGGTGTCAACGGCGCCGGCAAGACGACAACCATTGGAAAGCTGGCGAAACGACTGAAGCATGAGGGACATTCACTCATGCTCGCGGCTGGCGATACCTTTCGTGCCGCCGCCGTCGAACAATTGCAGGTCTGGGGTGAACGAAATGATGTCCCTGTTATTGCTCAACAAGCGGGTGCCGACCCGGCAGCCGTCATCTTTGATGCTTATGCGGCCGCGCGATCCAGAAATATCGATGTCCTGATCGCCGACACGGCCGGACGCCTGCAAAATCAGAAAGGCCTGATGGACGAGCTTGTGAAGGTCAAGCGAGTCGTGTCGAAGCTAGATGCTGCAGCACCGCACGAGATCATGCTCGTGCTGGACGCGAGCCAGGGTCAGAACGCCCTGGTGCAGGCGCAAAAGTTTCACGAAGTACTGGGGCTGACAGGAATTACCGTAACCAAGCTGGACGGCAGCGCCAAGGGCGGTATTCTGCTGTCGATTGCCGGCAAGCTCGGTGTGGCCGTTCGCTTTATCGGCATCGGCGAAGCAGCCGAAGACATGCAACCCTTTCGGGCCGGCGAGTACGTTGATGCCTTGTTACGAACTGACGCAAAGCATAGGCCCGCATTGTCGTGATTCGAATCGAAGACGTAACAAAAAGATTCCCCGGCGGCCAGGAAGCCTTGCGGGGTCTGACCCTGTCAGTGGACAGAGGAGAGATGGTTTTCATAACCGGTCATTCCGGCGCGGGCAAAAGTACACTTCTTCGTTTGATTGCCCTGATCGAAAGACCGACGAGTGGGCAGGTCATCGTCGACGGCCAAAATACAGGTCGTGTATCAAAGCGAAAAATTCCTGCCTACAGGCGACAACTTGGCATGGTCTTTCAGGATCACAAGTTGCTGTATGACCGGCCTGTATTCGATAACGTCGCTTTGCCGCTTATCATTTCCGGCATCGGATACCGTGATGCCGGAAGGCGTGTCCGTGCCGCTCTCGATCAGGTCGGTCTGCTGAACAAGGAGAAGCAGCGTCCTGAAACCCTTTCAGCAGGTGAGCAACAGCGTGTAGGAATTGCGCGCGCCATTGTCAGCCGGCCCAAACTCCTGATTGCGGACGAGCCGACGGGAAACCTCGACCCGGACCTGTCTCTCGAAGTCATGCGCATCTTTCGCCGCTTCAATGAGGTCGGTGTTACTTTGTTGATTGCAAGCCACGACCTGGCGCTTATTGACCAGCTAGGTTGTCGCCGAATCCCGCTGGAAAACGGCGCTCTTCAAGTCGAAAAGGACCGCGACGACGTTTCGGATTACTTTGAGGGTGCCGAGGCGCCTGCACCGGAAGATCGATGACGGTAAGCAAGACAAGCGAGCCGATTCGAGCAGGAAGGTCCGCTGGTCCTGTATCCGCCTGGTTTCTGTGTCATGTAAACACATCTGGTGACGCCCTCGGTCGCCTGGCCCATCAGCCTTTCGCAAGCCTGATGATTGTGCTCGTCATTGCAGTGACGCTTGCGCTTCCCGCTGCAATGTATCTTGTCATCAAGAACGCCCAGTCTATTGGCAGCAATTGGGAGAACGCGCTCGACTTCTCTATTTATCTGAAAAGTGAAGTGACTTTGGAAGATGCGACCCGGCTGGCTGGTCTGATCAGACAGCGCGCCGACGTAGCACAGGTGACCATCATTTCGGCGCAAGATGCTCTCGAGGAATTCAAATCAGCCTCGGGCTTTGGCGCTGCACTCGACCACTTGAAGACCAATCCGTTGCCGCACACGCTGGTCGTCAGGCCAAGTGGCGCGAATACTGAACAGTCGATGATCCTGCTCCACGAAGAAATCGGGAATCTCCCGGAGGCTGATCTGGTCCAGGTAGACACGGAGTGGGTGCAGCGCTTTCACGCGATACTCGACATCCTGCGTCGCGCCATCGCCATCGGTGCCGTGCTCCTGGGCGTTGCAATTGTTGTCATTATCGGTAATACGATTCGCCTGGACATTCAAAATCGCCGCGACGAAATCGAAGTTACAAAACTCATCGGGGCCAGCAATGCGTTTGTCAGGCGGCCATTCCTGTATTCCGGCCTGTGGTATGGCCTCGGTGGCGGATTGCTTGCATTAGCGCTTGTCAGGTACGGGCTCTATGCGCTGGAGCAACCGGTGCGGCGGCTGGCCGGTCTTTACAACAGTGCATTCAGCGTCCTGGAACTCGATTTGTCCGAAAGTCTGCTCATCGCGGGTACCGGTGTCCTCCTGGGCCTTGCGGGTTCATGGCTCGCCGCTGCCCGTCATATGCGAAGAATAGAGCCGAGATAGTGAATCGGCTGCCACGCCTTTAAGATTTGACATAATCCAGCATATCGGTTTTTTCTTATCCCGTTGAAAACAAAGGATTTTAGCATGCCTTTGTCAGGGAACTCTGCAACACTGTTAGCACTCTAAGCACCAGAGTGCTAAAATTTCTATCCACCAGGAGGATCATGAATCTGATGACAACGGCCCTAGCAACCACCAAATATGACCTTGCCCTCGCCGGGCCGGTCGGCAGTCTCGACGCCTACATCCACGCGGTCGGCTCGATAGCGGTGCTATCCAAGGAAGACGAACAAGCACTGTCCCGCAGGTTCCGTGACGAGGAAGACCTGGAAGCTGCGCGCGAACTCGTCATGGCACATCTTCGTTTTGTCGTCTATATCGCGAAAGGATACACGGGCTATGGCTTACCGCTGAATGACCTGATTCAGGAAGGTAATGTCGGGCTCATGAAGGCCGTCAAACGATTTGATCCCGATTATGGCGTGCGGCTTGTCTCATTCGCCGTTCACTGGATTAGAGCGGAAATTCATGAATATGTGCTGCGTAACTGGCGCATTGTCAAAGTGGCCACCACCAAGGCGCAGCGAAAACTGTTTTTCAACTTACGCAAAGCCAAGAAAAGCCTTGCCTGGTTATCTCATGACGAGACACATGCCGTGGCCGAGGACCTTGGTGTCTGCCCGACCGAAGTCACCGAAATGGAACGCAGACTTACGGCCCGGGATGCGGTGTTCGATCCCGGCCCCGATGCCAACGATGATGACCGTTTCTTTACGCCGGCAGCCTATCTCCGCAGTCCCAACGCCGACCCCGCCGTGCTTTGCGAGAAAGCCGACTGGCACGATGACGCAACCACTCGAATGAAGGCGGCACTGACGACGCTTGACGAACGCAGCCGCCATATTCTTGAGACCCGCTGGCTCGCGGAGAAAAAGCAAACGCTACACCAACTCGCCGACCACTTCGGCGTTTCGGCCGAGCGAATTCGGCAAATCGAAGGCAATGCAATCAAAAAGCTTCAGAAAGTGATGGAAGCCTGACAGGTACGAAAAGATCAGGAAAAACCCGGTCATATCTGACCGGGTTTTTTTTTGCCTGTCCGCAATGTCATCGATAAGTCCTGGCGCGATATTTTATGAATCCGCCATTCTCGACACCGTGAGGATCATGATGTGTCCAGTGAACCAGCCCGCCGAGATCATTCCACTCGTACATACCCCTGAACCTGACGCGGTCTCTGAGTCCCACCGGTACCCGGTCTGCAATGTCTATGTTGTGAGTAATGAGGAGTGTTTGCCGATTGCCGACATCGAGAACAAGGCGTTGGTGCCGCGAGCCATCCTTGTCATCCGACAGCAAGCGTTGCACGAGGCCCGATGCCTCGATCCAGTTGCCTGACTCATCCTTGCCGAAAGTCTGTTTCACTTTGCCGCTTTTGTTATTTTTTGCTTGCGGCCGCTGGGAGCCACAATATTATCTTATCGGCCTTGTACAGCGTTCCCTACGGGTTCGCGCCGAGTGCATGCACGTATGCCCACGATGCCCCCTGCTGAGTACTGTAGCTGGACGCGAAGCTCAGTGCCGGGTCGAGACCCGACCGAGCTGGGCGTAATTCCCGGTACTGATTGAATAGGTCAACCCATTACGCGATGATACGCCCCCATGCCGGGCCCAGGCCAATAAGAACGATATTCGGAGCAAGATCTGTTGGACGCAGCGATAAACATATTCGTTAACGGGATTACTGGCGTGTTCCTCGGTATGGCAGTGCTGTACCTGACCATGAAGATTATCGCGCTCGTTGCCGTCAGGCGATCCGAATCTGAAGACAAGGGCTAGCATGGCCATTTTTGAGCATATGGGCGTTTTCGCCGTCACCCCCGGCACGGCGGTGATGTGGCTGATCAGTCTGACTCTCATTTATCTTGCCATCAGCAAGAAGTACGAGCCTTTGCTGCTTCTGCCCATCGGCTTCGGCATATTGATTGCCAATTTGCCGCTGACCGGGCTCATGGTACCCGGCGAGGGCCTCATCTGGCGTTTCTATCACTATGGCATAGAGTGGGAAGTGATCCCGCCGCTGATTTTTCTTGGCCTGGGTGCGCTGACGGATTTCGGCCCGTTGCTCTCGCAGCCCCGTCTGATATTTCTCGGAGCAGCCGCGCAGGCCGGCGTCTACGTCACGTTTTTTGCTGCGACGTCCTTTGGTTTTACGCTCGAGGAAGCCGCGACCATCGGCATTATTGGCGGCGCAGACGGCCCGACAACAATCTTTCTTGCAGCCAAACTCGCACCGCAACTGCTGGGCGCCTGTGCCGTTGCAGCCTATTCGTATATGGCGCTGGTGCCGATCATTCAGCCACCGATCATGCGTTTGCTGACAACAGGAAACGAACGCAGGATCCGAATGAAAAAGGGACGCAAGATCGGGGCCCGCGAGAAGCTGTTTTTTCCGATCGCGGCAGCCATGGTCATCATTTTGCTCGTACCTGCGTCCGCACCGTTGATTGCGATGTTCATGCTCGGTAATCTTTTTCGGGAGTCGAAGGTTGTCGATCGCCTGACGGATGCCGCGCAAAATTCATTGATGAATATTGTCACAATTTTCCTGGGGATCAGTGTCGGCGCAACGATGAACGCCGAAAATTTTCTCCGCAAAGATGTGCTTTTCATATTCTTCCTCGGGCTGGTCGCATTCATCATAGGAACGGCGACTGGCGTGATACTCGCGAAGATCATGAACCTGTTTACGTCTAACAAGATAAATCCGCTGATCGGTGGTGCGGGCGTTTCGGCCGTGCCGATGGCAGCACGCGTCGTGCAAAAAATGGGGGTAGAGGCTGATAAGAAGAATAATCTTCTGATGTTCGCAATGGGCCCGAATATCGCCGGTGTTATCGGCACGGTTATCGCCGCGGGAATTTTTCTGACATTACTCAAGTGATCGACACAACAAGGGAATAGAAATGGCACAAGAAGTTCTGGCCGTGCTGTCTGGCAACATCTGGAAGGTATCCGTGGAAGTTGGTGATAGCGTTGAGGAGGATGATGAGGTTTTCGTCGTCGAGGCCTTGAAAATGGAGATCCCCGTCTACGCACCTTGCGACGGCACGATTTCTGAAATCAAGGTCAAGAAAGGCGATGCAGTCGAAGAGGATGATGTTCTCGCCGTAATCGACTGAGTGCGCCAATTGAATACATCGAGGCTGGATAGATGTTTGAATTAACCGAAGAGCAGCGCCTGGTGCAGGAAACTGCCCGGCGTTTTGCTGAAGAAGATATAGCACCCACGCTTCGGGAAGAAGAAAGCAAACATGAGTTTCGCGCCGATCGTGTTACGCGCATGGGCGAATTGGGCTTCTTTTCCTGTGTGCTGCCGGAGGAGTTGGGCGGCAATGGCATGGGTTTCCTCGAATCCGTCCTGATGGCGGAACAGATTGCCCGGGTATCCGCTTCCTGGCGGGTACAGTTCAATATGCAGAACCTCGGGCCCGCGCTCGCCGTCGCCAGGTACGGCAGCGATGCGCAGAAAGAGAAATACATTCCCGGATGGATCTCAGGTAAAAAACTGGGTTTCTTCGCCATGACCGAGCCCAATGCGGGTTCAGACGTATCGAGCATGAGGACTTATGCCACTGACGGCGGCGATCATTGGGAATTGCATGGCAGCAAGACATGGATTTCGAATGCGCATGTCGGTGACGCCGGCTTGCTTTATGCCTACACCGATAAGGAAAAGAAACACAAGGGAATCTCGGCATTCATCATCGAGCCCAAGAACCTCGAGGGCTGCACGGCAACGGAAATCGACACCAAGCTCGGCCTGCACTGTTCGCCGACCGGCGAATTTGTCTTTGATGGCGCGAAGATTCCCAAGGATGCCCTGCTCGGCGAGGCAGGTGGTGGCTTCAAGATCTGCATGTGGCAGCTCAACAATACGCGCATCAACTGCGCCGCGGGCGCATTGGGCGTAGCCGGTGGCGCTCTCGAACTGTCTATCAACTATGCGAATGAGCGCATTCAGTTCGGCAAGCCCATTTCCAGGCATCAGATGATCCAGGCCCAGATTGCCGACATGGCCGTCGAACACGAGGCATCCAGGCTGCTGGTCTATCGGGCTGCGTGGCTCAAAGATCAGAACCGACCGAATCAGTATGAAACGTCCGTCGCGAAGCTTGCGGCCTCCGAGGCCGCAGTCCACGCCGCCAACGAGTGCATGAAGATTTTCGGTTCTTACGGCTATTCGACCGAATACCCTGCGGAGCGCTTCTATCGTGACGCAAAATCACTTCAGGTTGTAGAAGGAACGTCCAACGTGCAGAAAATGATTATCTCCAGCGTGGCCTGCGGTTTCGCCGCCAATCGCTAACCGGGGTACAGACGAATGAAACCGTATTTCGAGCACATGGATGAATTCGGCAAAGAGCTGAAGGCCGGGCGCATCAAGCGCGCCGCCGAAAGCCTGGCAAAATTGCGGGAGGCCGAGGCCGCAATCGACAGTGAAAAGCAGAAAGTCGAGGAAGTTGGTTTTCCGACCGAGAAGATCAATGCACGCGGATGGATGACGGTCTGGCAGCGACTCGAGTATCTCGTCGATGCGGGCAGCTGGAGACCATTGCACACCCTGTACAACCCGCTCGATAACGCCGAGGGCACGACCAACGTCGTCGATGGTCTCGCAAAGATTGAGGGACGCTGGGCCGTCGTCATCGGTTTCGACAATAAGTTCTTGGCCGGCGCATGGTTGCCCGGGCAGTCTGAAAACATCCTGCGCGTGACAAATCTGGCAAAGCGGCTGAATATTCCGCTGGTCTGGCTGGTCAATTGCAGCGGTGCGAAGCTTCCCGAGCAGGAGAAGTTTTACGCCAATCGGCGTGGCGGTGGCACAACGTTTTTTCGACATGCCGAACTCGAGCAGGCCGGCGTCCCGGTGCTGGCGGGAATTTGGGGCACTAATCCGGCAGGCGGCGGATATCAGAGCATCAGCGCCACGATTTTGTTGGCACATAAAGATGCCAACATAGCGGTCGGCGGCGTCGGTATTGTCTCCGGCATGGCGCCGCGTGGCGGCTTCGATGCAGAAATGCTGGAAGAGATTATTGCCAAGACCAAAGAATTTACCGGCCGCCCACCCGGCAATGTAGAGACGCATTACGACCATACCGGATTCTTCTCGCACGTCTATGAAGAAGAGACCGGGGTTCTGGACGGCATCAAGGAATACATGAGGGGTATACCTGC
>JAZFPY010000341.1:0-6615 GCA_036444875.1 Woeseiaceae bacterium
TTCAAGCTGACGACCGTCAACAATATCAGCATCAACCATCATTCCGGACGAATCAAATGCCCGCACTGAAATCATTCGATGCCGTAGCATCTCAGGTACCTCATTCCTACCAGGTTTAGCCTGACCCGCCCATTCTCGAACGAAAATTGCATGACTCGAGCGGTACGGGGACAAGGCAGGTTGATGTTCATAGTTCATAAGAAGAACGGTTTCGCCTATATCAGCGTCCTGTAGTGAGACACGGCATGGATATCCCGGTTTATTATCGACGATTATTCGCTCGACTCCAGATTTAGCGAGCGCCTCAGGATCCTTCCCGAATAAGTGGTTGAATTGATCAACGTCCAAGCCAGAAATCTGAAAGCACATAATATTCTCTTTGGTACAGTGGAGTAGTAGATTCTACGCGTTCAATCTCCCCATACTGGTCAGATTCGGACTCGTAATTCAGCAAACCGAATCTTACGGCGCACTGACGGACACTGGCACCTCTTGATATATCGGCTTCGGTCACGAGCGGTCATTCGATCTATAAGAAACAAACCGACGCGAGGGGCAGACCGCCGTCGAAAGCAAACATTCACGAGTGATTGGACAATAAGCGCTCGTCAGGCGAATGACTGCCTCGCATTCGTCTTACTACGCCGTTACCTTACATAAAAAACGACGCAGTTCAATGTCATCGGCGTGATGCAGACGAACGACATCAGATATGATTTCTGCCAGATTGTGGCAACAAATAACAATAACGGTTGCCTGAATTCACCTACTGACGTCCCCCGCCGAGCAGGTCCAGGCGAAAACCACTGATTCTCAAATAAGCAGTTCGCATCCGTTACGAGGACTCGTACATGAAGAACGTGCAACAGGGATTCGCACTGATCGAACGCATGATCGCCGTAGCCATCATTGGTATTGTCGCTCCGTTGTACGTGAGCAACGTCAATGCTCAAACCCTGAAAGAGGAGCAGAATTGTCTCGCACTTTCGATTTACTGGGAGGCGAGAGGAGAAATTCGTCGCGGCATGATCGCCGTGGGATGGACAGTGCTCAATCGCACGCGGAGTAAGCATTTTCCATCCACACCTTGCGAGGTTGTGCATGAAGGCGGTGAAGAGGGGCCCTGTCAATTCTCCTGGTGGTGTGACGGGAAGAGCGACAGACCACGAGATCAAGACAGCTGGACAGCGGCCCTCCTGTTATCTGCCAGGCTGTTGGTTGACCCGCCGCCGGATCCGACCGGCGGCGCACTGTTCTACCACAGCACATATATTCCGTTGCCCTGGAGGCGAAAGCGCATCCGAACCGCCCAGATTGGCGGACACGTATTTTATCGCTAGGATTATTGAGTAAGATTGGGCCGACCATGGTGAGGGGAGCTAAATCCTGTTATTGCTGCTTCCCCAACTCATGCGCCCCCCTATTACTATCGAACTCGGCGTCATTTGCGAAGCCGAGCCGACACATGGTTTCGATCCAATCGATCACCGTAGCCTCGTCCATGCGGATCGGTGTTGTCCAGCCGGTTGTTATGAACAGGGCAGGATCGCTCGCAGATTCGCCAGACCGTGAGTCGTATCCTAAATCCACGAGTTTCGAATTCAAGGCTTCGGCATTTGCCGACTTGTTGGTGTAAAAGAAAAATTCCAGGCGAAGTTCACGATCCTCGTGCTCCCGGAGCCGCGCGAGAGCTTGACGAGTCATAGAGACCTGTCTGGCCAGGTTCGTCTCAAACTGTGCCTCGGTGTGATATGGACTGGACGAACTTTTCGAGCCAAAAAGCTTGTCGAATATGCTCACAAGATTTGCCCGCTTGGAGGGGATTCGCTGCGGCTATGGTACACATTGACCACTCCCGGGCTTAGCTGAAGTGCTTGTATAGCGTCGGCCGCAGGCCTTTTCCACGATGCACTGAATATTTCCAGTACATTTACTTCCCGGTACCACTATTCCAGGTATGCCTCGCATTGACGGTGCTCAGCTGTCAGGACACTCGGGTTCGTAACACTTCCGGCACTCCGGGCAATAGCTGTATGTCTTACAGGTGGGACATTCCTCGCAGGGGCTCTTATGCTCGCTGCAGTAACGTAGCTTCCTGGTTGCGGGTGCTTGTTCTGTGGGATCGCTCGGCATTTGATTCTCCTTAGTGTCTGTTGCGCCGACATTACATGGGCGCCCAAAAGCTTATGTACTGACAATATTATCAGTATTTTAGTCCTCGGATTTGATGGGCTCCAGGTGCTTGCCCGAAAGGAATCCTGGGCCGAATCATCATGTATCTTCGTCCTGGGTTATCCCAGGTTTGCTCGCGCGCTCTCCATCTTGTTTTACGCGCGTCAGCGCCACCATGCCTGCGATGAACAACGGTATTAGAGCGGCCAGAATATATTTCGGTTCGTCGCTGAACATTGCAACCATAAATACCAGGAACGGGCCCAGTATGTGCGCGAACTTCGTGAGCATGTTGTAAAAGCCGAAAAACTCACCGGACCGTTCGGGCGGGATCAGCGATGCATAAAGTGCGCGGCTCATGCCCTGTACGCCACCTTGTACCATCCCGATCGTAATCGCCATCGCGTAGAACTGTCGAACGTCATCGAGAAACGCGGCCCAGCAGGCAACGCTGATATAGACAACAAGCCCAAGATAAAGCGCATTTTTTTCACCGAAGCGATGACCGAGTGCGCCGTAAGCAAGTGTCGCAGGAAAACCGACAAAGTTGGTAATCAACAATGCGGTCACGAGATCTGCCGAACTGAAACCGAGACGCTGGCCGAAATTGACCGCCATGAATATGACGGTGAACACACCATCGATATACAACCAGTAAGCAATCAGGAAAAGCAGGACGTTTCGATACTTGCTGATTTCCCTGAACGTGTCCATCAAAGCGCCGTATGCCGCCCGGACCGTGCCTCCTCCAGCGATGGCGGTAGCTTTGCCCTCACGAACGATGAACATGAGCGGCAGGAGAAAGACAATCCACCAAATGCCGACGGATATGAACGCAAACTTGACGACTTGTGCGGTGTCGGCGAAACCGAATGCCTCCGGCGTGCGCAGCATCCATACATGCAACGCAAGCAAAGATGCACCACCGAAATAGCCCAGGGAAAAACCCAGAGAGGAAACCAGGCTGTAATACCGCGGATTGCTGACGTCGACGATCAGCGAGTCATAAAATACGTTGGCGCTGTAGTAGCCGATCGAGGCCAGCATGAAAAGAGCAAGCGCCCAGGGCCAGCCGCCCACGTCGATCAGACTCAGGCCGGCCGTTGCTACCGCACCAAGTACGGCGAGAGCAAAAAGGAAGCGTTTCCGATAACCGCCGCTGTCCGCAATAGCTCCAAGCACCGGCGCCATCACGGAGACGACGATGCTGGCACAAATGGTCACCAATGCAAGTCGCGCGGTGACTGTTGAGCCCTCTTCACCGACACTCCAGTAGCTGCCGAGAAAAAGTGGAAACAGGACTGCCAGAACACTCAACGCGAACGCCGAGTTGCCCCAGTCGTAGAGCGCCCACGCCATCACCTGCCGATTGAAGATGCTCGATCGGATCATCGCTTTGATACTGGTCAGTGCTCCCTCGTCTCGCGGAAACGAATATCCGGCCAGCGCTCCTCGGTAAGGCTGAGGTTCACCCTGGTCGGCGCAATGTATACGAGACTTTCCCCGTGATCCAGCGCAAGGTTATCGTGCGCCTTTTTTTCGAACTCGCTGAGTATCTTGTCATCGTCTGCATCAACCCATCTGGCAGTCGCAACGTTGATTGGTTCGAACAGACAATCGACTTTGTATTCATACTGCAATCGATGGGCAACGACGTCGAATTGCAATGGGCCGAGAGCCCCGAGAATCAAATCGTTATTTCGCAGCGGCCTGAATAACTGAGTCGCGCCTTCCTCGCACAACTGCGCCAGGCCCTTTTTCAGAGCCTTGAGCTTGAATGGATCCTTCAATACGGCGCGTTTAAAGATTTCCGGTGCGAAATTCGGAATGCCGGAGAATCGAATTACCTCCCCTTGTGAGAAACTGTCGCCGATATTGATCGTTCCGTAATTATGCAGCCCAATGATATCGCCCGCGTAGGCCGTCTCCGTATGCTGCCGGTCTGCAGCCATGAATGTGATCGCGTCGGCAATCTTCATTTCCTTGCCGGATCGAACATGCATGAGCCGCATGCCTTTTTGATATTTTCCGGAACAAATTCGCATGAAGGCTATGCGGTCGCGGTGCGCCGGATCCATGTTCGCCTGAATCTTGAATACAAAACCTGTCAGCTCGTTTTCATTCGATTGAATCGTGCGCACGTCACTTTCGCGGGGACCCGGAGGTGGCGCGATATCAATAAACTCGTCAAGCAATTCTTTGACGCCGAAATTCGAGATCGCCGAACCAAAGAATACAGGCGTCTGTTTCGCCGCCAGATAATCGTCGATGCTGAGTTGCGGGCAGCCGCCCTTAACGAGTTCGATTTCCTCGCGAAACCTTGCTGCATCATTGCCGAGAATTTCTTCGGCCTTCGTTGATTCCAGGCCATCGATGACTTCGATATCCGACGCCCGGCCCCGGCCGGCACCGGTGTAAAGGTAAATTCTGTCCTGCAGCAGATGATAAACGCCCTTCAAAGAGCGTCCCATACCGATCGGCCAGGTTACCGGCGAACAATCGATTTTTAATACTGATTCGATCTCGTCCAGCAGCTCGATCGGTTCCCGTCCATCCCGGTCGAGCTTGTTGATGAACGTTATGATCGGCGTGTCACGCAGACGGCAGACATCCATCAACTTGATCGTTCGCTGCTCCACACCCTTGGTGCAATCAATAACCATCAGCGCCGAATCGACCGCTGTCAAAGTCCGATAAGTATCTTCGGAGAAATCTTCGTGGCCTGGCGTATCCAGCAAATTGACAATGCAGTCACGATACGGGAACTGCATGACCGAAGACGTTACGGAAATACCCCGCTGCTGCTCCAGCGCCATCCAGTCGGACGTGGCATGGCGGCTGGCCTTACGACCCTTGACCGTCCCGGCGAGCTTGATCGCGCCGCCGAACAGCAGAAGCTTTTCAGTCAACGTCGTCTTGCCGGCGTCGGGATGCGAGATAATCGCAAAGGTTCGCCGCCGGCTGACTTGTTGTTGGATATCGGACATTGGCTTTAGTGTGCGCTGATGCGCAAACTGATCGAATGGCGGCGCAGTCTAGCAGGAAAACGGGGACAGACCCCGGGACAGACCCCGTCTTGTTTAATTTTCAGATTTCAGCGTTTTGGCAAAAACGGCAGCATCTTCCCTGCCTTCGATCGCCTGATAGTAGGCCGGCCGCTTGGCGATCTGCCGAAAACCCTGTTTGCGATACAGGGACAGGGCGCTCGCATTTGATGGCCGTACCTCCAGAAACACTTCTTTGACCTTGGCTGATCTGGCCCGTCCCAGGATTTCGGTCAGTAGCCGCTCGCCATAACCGAGCTCGCGGTATATTGGATCGACGCAGAGATTGAGGATATGAGCTTCCCCCGCCGCGACGGACAAGACGCCGTAGCCGGCAATCTCTTCCCCGCGTACGAGCACAATGCAGTTGTATCCGGCCAGGAGACAATCACGGAAGACACCGTGACTCCAGGGAAACTCATAACTGCGGCGTTCGATATCGGAGACGAGCGGCAGATCGTCATGGACCATGGTACGGATACGAGCCGGGAGCTGGGGTGCAGGGCTGATCATGTCGGTAATTCTTGCACTATCTGCCTCGCAAGGCACAAGTCTTCCCAAACCTTTCTTTTCTGGGCAGGGCTACGCAACAGGTAAGCAGGATGATAGGTCACGACAAGCGGCACTTGTCCGTTATGCAGAGAGTGGGCCCGGCCCCGCAAGCGGCCCAGTGGCGAATCCGTGTGCAATAACTGCTGCGCAGCAATGCGGCCAACGGCCAGGACCAGCCGGGGCTTGATCATCTCGATCTGACGCTCCAGATGGTCCCGACAGGCCGCCGCCTCGTCGGCGGCCGGGTCACGGTTGCCCGGCGGCCTGCATTTCAGGATGTTGGTAATAAACACGGTACCGCGATCGAGTCCGACCGCCCGCAGCATTTCATCCAGCAGTTTTCCGGCCCTGCCGACGAACGGTTCCCCACGGCGATCCTCCTCTGCCCCTGGCGCTTCGCCGATGATCATCCAGTCCGCATGCCGATTTCCCACGCCGAAGACTGTCTGCATACGAGACTGATGCAATGGGCAGCGGATACAGCCGGCAACGCTTGCCTGAAGCTCGATCCAGTCCGGCGCCGGGTCGGCGGCGGTCACCGTGACCTCGAGAACGTCCGGGTCCGATTCGCCGGCTTGCTCACGCGGTACCCAGACGTCGATACCGAGCGCCCCCAGGTATTCCAGCCTATCGCGCTCAGCCGGCATTATCCGTTCCGCCTGCCGGCCGTAGCGCCCGCCTGCGCCATAAGCAATAGATTGGGCCCAACGCCGCGTACGCCCCGAACAGGATCAGGAAGACGACCGGTGGATCGAGGGCAATTAGTATAAAAATCAATACGATACCTATCAAATACGTGAACGGTATGCGGCCTCCGAAGTTGATCTCTTTGCAACTGTAGTAACGG